>CAYTJW010001370.1:0-1500 GCA_964438135.1 uncultured Thermoanaerobaculia bacterium | reverse complement strand
CTGCTCGCCGCCTCGACCGACGGCGTGGACGGGGTCACGGACCACGCCGGCGCCGTGGTCGACCCGACCACCGCCGACCGCCTGCGGGCGGCGGGCCTCGACCCCGGGGCCGCCCTGGCCGCCAACGACAGCGGCCCGACCCTGGCCGCGGTCGGCGACGCCGTGGTCACCGGCCCGACCGGCACCAACGTCGCCGACCTGGTGCTGCTGCTCGCCGCTCCGGCCTGAGCGGCTCGTGAGCCCGCGCCCAGCTGCCAGCGGGGGGCGGGGGAGCTGACAGCTGATCGCTGATTGCTGATCGCTGATCGCTCTCTAGAACGGCGACCCGAACGACAGGTAGAGCTGGCCGCCGCTCTCGCCGGGCTCCCGGTCCAGCTTCCAGCCGTACTCGAGCCGCAGCGGCCCGGCCGGGGTGTCGTAGCGCAGCCCGAGCCCGGCGCCCCAGCGCAGGTCGTCCCAGCCCACCGCCCCGATCTCGGCCCAGACGTTGCCGGTGTCGGCGAACAGCACCGCCGACAGGTCGCCCCGCAGCGACCGCCGGTACTCGAGGTTCAGCAGCAGCAGGGCGGCGCCGCCGACCGGCTCGCCGTCGTCGAGGGTCTGGCCCTCGATCCCGAGCAGGTCGGTGGCGAACGAGCGGTGGGTGGTGCGGCCGCCGGCGAAGAAGCGGGTCGCCAGCGGCACCTCGAGGTTGGCCGGCTCGTCGCCGCCGGCGGCGATCGGCCGCAGCGCGCCGACGCGGAGACCGACCGCGCCGGTGCCGTTGGCCACCTCCCCGTAGACCGACAGGGCGGTCTCGAGCTTGAGGAAGCGGGCGTCGGCGGAGAAGACCGGGAACGCCCACTCGAGCGAGGCCGAGGCGAGCAGGCCGCGGCTCGGCCGCAGGGGGTCGTCGCGGCGGTCCCACTCCAGCGCCGGGGTCAGCGAGGCGACCTGGATCTGCTGCTCCTCCCGCTCCAGCTCGGACAGGATCTCGGGCGGGGCGTCGGGCCGCACGATCTGGTACTCGTAGCGCAGCCACGACCGCACCGGCCGCGCCCGCCGGTCGCCGACCTCCAGCCACAGGCCCCGGCGCAGCTGCGAGAAGCTGGTGTAGTCCTCCTCGGTGCGGTAGACGGCGGCGAAGCCCGGCAGGCCCAGGCCCGGCAGGAGCGGCTCGTGCAGGCTGACCTGGAACCGGACCTCGCGCCCCGACAGGCGGGTCTCGGCCGACACCGCGTGCGCCCCGCCCCAGAGGTTGAGGTGGGACCAGCCGAGGGTGGCGCGGACGCCGTCCTCGGTGTCCCAGCCCAGACCCAGCAGGTAGGAGCGCTGCGGCCCCTCCTCGCAGCGCACGGCCAGGCTCCGCTCCGACCCGGTCTCCTGGCCCGGGATGGGGGTCATCTCGAGGCGCCGGAACAGGCCCAGCTCGGCCAGGGACCGCTGCGCCTCGGCCAGCGCCGCCCGCGCGAGCGGCTCGCCCGGCGCGACCCCGGCCCGGTCGAGCTCGCGCCGCACCAC
>CAYTJW010001369.1:0-1500 GCA_964438135.1 uncultured Thermoanaerobaculia bacterium | reverse complement strand
CAGGCGCTGGCGGTGGAGCGGGGCGGGGCGCGGGTTCTGGTGGTGCGGGACCGGGCCACCTGGGGCCAGCTCGACGCCCTGGCGCGGGAGCAGGACGCGGTCGGCCGGGTGCGGCCGAGGGAAGGCGAGGTGGCGTCGCGGACCGCCCTGCCGCCCGGGGCGAGCGGCCTGCGCTTCGTCCTGGCGGTGGCCGAGCGGGCCACGCAGGGCGGGCTCGGCGTCGACCTGTTCCCGGTCACCGGCTGGTTCGCCCTCCGCCCCGGGCTGCTGCCGTGGCTGGTCTCGCACGCCCCCGGCGAGGACTTCCGGCCGCAGCGGCTGGCGGACGCGGTGGCGGTGGCGGGGGTGCGGGCCGCCTCGTCGGCGAGCCCGCGGGCGGTGGTCGTGGTCCTGTCCGGGGAGCCCCAGGACGGCAGCCGGCAGAGCCCGGCCGCGGTGCTCCGGTTCCTCGCGCGCCTGCAGGTGCCGGTCGCCCTCTGGTCGACCCGCCCCCTCGCGGCCGGCGTGCCCGGCTGGGGTGCGGTCGAGGACGTGTCGACCCGCCGCCGCCTGGCCGCGGCCGGGGCGCGTCTCGAGGAACGGCTGCAGCGCCAGTGGGTCGTCTGGCTCGAGGGCCGGCACCTGCCCACGGCGGTGGCGCTCACCCCCGCGGCGACCGGTCTCCGCCTGGCGGGCTCGCACGCCAGCCGAAGCTGATCAGCCCCTTCGGGCAGGCGCCGAGGCAGTCGCCGCAGCCGTGGCAGTCGGGCACCACCCGCCGGCGCTCGAGCAGGGCCGGCAGGGCCTGGCAGTCGGTCCGCCCCAGGCAGGCGTTGCAGCCGTCGCAGGCTCCGGCGACGCGGACCCGGCCGAAGCTGAGCTGCTCGGCGACCCAGGTGAGGAGGCCGAGCGGGCAGACGAACGAGCAGAACGGCCGGTAGAGCACCAGGCTCGCCGCCGCCACGGCCGCCAGCGGCCCCCACACCAGGGGGCTCCCCAGGTGCTGCCAGTGGAGGGCCTCGAAGGGGTTGAACCAGTCGTAGAGAATCCGGCCCGACGCCAGCAGGACCGCCACGAACCCCACCAGGGCGGCGGCGCGGACGCCGTTGGTGAGGGCGAAGGGCAGCCGCCGGCGGGGCAGGCGGGGGAGGCGCCCGATCAGCTCCTGCAGCGCCCCCAGGGGGCAGGCCCAGCCGCAGAACGCCTTGCCGCCGACCAGGGTGAGGGCGACGGCGAACAGCACCAGGGTCAGCTGGGGCGGCGGCACGAAGCCGCGCGCCAGGGCGAAGGCGGTGCCCTTGCCCACCGCGCACAGCGGGCTCGGGTGAAGGCCGAGCTCGCGCGCGGCCCACGGCACCGCCAGCCCGGCGACGCCGCCGAGGAGGAGGAACGCCGCCGCCTGCAGGGCGAGGCGTGCTGGCCGCAGCGGCCGGGAGCGTGCCAGCAGCAGCCAGCCGACCAGGGCGAGGCCGAAGAAGACCAGGTACTTCCAGCTCAGGAGCACGGTCACGACGCGGCTCA
>CAYTJW010001368.1:0-1503 GCA_964438135.1 uncultured Thermoanaerobaculia bacterium | reverse complement strand
GGGGCGTCCTCGACCGCCCGCAGCGCGGCCAGCAGCAGGTCGTCGCGGCCGATGCCCCGTCGCGCACGCCGCACCCGCGGGTCGTCCGCGGCGCCCGCCCCCGCGAGGTGAGCGACCGCGGCGACGAGGGCGAGCGCCACCTGGTCGGCGGTGTCGGCGGCGACGGCGCGGAGGAGGTCGAGGTCGACGTTTTCGGCGAGCTCGACGATGCGGGCGAGGAGCGGTCCGGGGTCCTGCGACCGGTCGTGCAGGGCCTCGTGCCACAGGTCGAGCACCAGCCCGGCGCGCAGGGCCGCGCTGGTCGGCACGAGGGAGACGGCAGTTTCGAGCATCGCCGCAGCGACCGCAACCCCCCGCTTCTGGCGGACAGCGGTGGCGATCTCCGCCATCATTCCGGCCAGGCTCAGGCAGTCGAGCTCCCGGTGGACGTGCTCGAGCAGGTCGCGCAGGAAGACCTCCGGCCGCGCGGTCGGGGCACCGTCGGGACCGGGGTCCCAGCACGGCCAGGCGAGCAGGATGCCCTCGACCAGCCGCCAGTAGGTGAGCGCGTCCTCCTCCCCGGCTGCGGCCGCCCGGGCCTGGTCGGGGTCGAGCAACCAGGGCAGGCGGGTCGGCGCGGTCTCGGCCGAGAGCCCCTCGTAGGCCCCCTCCGGCACCGGCAGCCAGGTGACCCGCGGCACGAAGCTGGTGGTTGCGTCCATGGCGGCCGCCCTCTGCGACTGCATTCTACACTCCCGGGCGGCCTGCTACGGGCCGGTGAGACCGGAATCCCGGGCGTCCCCGGCGCCGTTGTCGTCGTGGGGGCTTGCCCCCGGGGAGGCCACGATGCGGCGGGTGTTGGTGGCGCTGGCGGTGGCGGCGCTGGGTGCGGGTTCGGCGGCTGCGGCAGTGCGGACGGAGACGGTCGAGTACCGGCACGGCGACACCGTGCTCGAGGGCCACGCGGCCTGGGACGACGCGGTGGCGGGGCGCCGCCCGGGAGTCCTGGTGGTGCACCAGTGGCTGGGCATCACCGACCACGAGCGGGCGGTGGCCGGGCGGCTGGCCGAGCTCGGCTACGTGGCGCTCGCGGTCGACGTGTACGGCCAGGGGGTGCGGCCGGCGGACACCGCCGAGGCGGCGAAGCTGGCCGGCTCCTTCAAGGCCGACCGGGCGCTGCTGCGGGCGCGGGTGGCGGCCGGCCTCGAGGCGCTGCGGGCGATGGAGCGGGTCGACCCGGGCCGGGTCGCCGCCATCGGCTACTGCTTCGGCGGCACGGCGGTGCTGGAGCTGGCCCGCTCCGGCGCCGACCTGGCCGGCGTGGTCTCGTTCCACGGCGGGCTCGACTCGCCGCGCCCGGGGGACGGCCGCGCCATCCGCGCCGCGGTGCTGGCCCTGCACGGCGCCGACGACCCGTTCGTGCCGGCGGCGGACGTCGCCGCCTTCCAGCAGGAGCTGCGCCAGGCCGGGGTCGACTGGCAGATGGTGTCCTACGGCGGCGCCGTCCACTCCTTCACCGACGCG
>CAYTJW010001367.1:0-1503 GCA_964438135.1 uncultured Thermoanaerobaculia bacterium | reverse complement strand
GGCCGAGGGCCGGCCCCCGCGGCGAGGACAGGAAGCGGGGCTCGGGTCCGGGCGGCGGCGGCGGCACGTCGGTGCTGGTGAAGGCCAGCCGCCGGCCGTCGGCGCTCCACACCGCGGCGTCGAGGCGCCGCGTCTCGGCCAGGCGCTCGAGCGCCGCCTGCAGCTCGGGCAGGGGCCGGTCCGGTGAGGGCAGGGTGGCGGCGAAGAGGCCCGCGCGGGTCGCCAGGTGGTGGCGGAGCGGAGACCGGAAGACCTCCGACAGCAACAGGTGGCCGGCCAGGGTCGCCGCCAGCAGGGCGAGGGCCACCAGCAGCAGCATCGAGCCGAGGATGCGGTGGTAGAGGCGGCGTCTCACGCCGGGTCGTCCTCGGCCAGGCGGGCGAGCTGGTAGCCGGCGCCGCGCACCGTCAGCAGCCGGCGCGGCCGCTTCGGGTCCTCCTCGATGGCGGCGCGGATGCGGGACACGTGGACGTCGACGCTGCGGTCGAAGGGCTCGTGAGTCGAGCCGCGGAGGCGGTCGAGGATGGCGTCCCGCGACACCACCCGGCCGGCGTTCCTGGCCAGCAGCAGCAGGATGTCGAACTGGTAGGCGGTGAGGGGGCGGAGCTCGCCGTCGCGCCGCACCTGGCGGGCCGCCGGGTCGATCGAGAGCGTGCCGAAGCGCAGCGCGCCCGACCCGCCGGCGGCCGGTCGGCGCCGGCGCATGATGGCGCGCAGCCGGGCCAGCAGCTCGCGCGGGTCGAAGGGCTTGGGCAGGTAGTCGTCGGCCCCCAGCTCCAGGCCGACGACCCGGTCGGCGGGGTCGCCGCGGGCGGTGAGCATCAGCACCGGCACGTCGGAGGTCGCGCGCAGCCGGCGGAGGACCTCGAAGCCGTCCGTGTCCGGCAGCATGACGTCGAGCACCACCGCGTCATGGCTCGAGCGAGCCAGCGCGGCGAGGCCGCGGGCCCCGTCGCCGGCACAGTCGGCGTCGACCCCTCGCGGCCTGAGGTACTCGACCAGCATGGCGGCCAGCCGCTGGTCGTCGTCGACGATCAGGATGCGCGGTTGCACGGAGAGCTCCGCTCGGTCGGGCGGCGGCGGCCCTGCCGCCGCCGCCCTCCCTCTCATCCTACTCGAAGCGCTCGCGGGCGAGCTCGACCAGCGCCTGCCGCTGCGCGGGGCTGAGCGCCTCGGCCATGTCGGCCACCGCGTCGACCAGGTCGCGGCTGCCCTGATCCGCCAGGGCGATGGCGTCGACCCGCACCGCCTCCAGGGCCGCCCGGTCGACGGTGGCGCCGGTGAGGGCGGCCACCGCGCGCTCGTGCAGCTCGTGGTGGGTGGCGGCGCGCTGCTCGCGGCCCGAGAACAGCTGGTCGAGGCGGGCCAGGACCTGGTCCTCCTGCTGCTCGGTGGCGTCGACCGCGCGCAGCGCCCGGTGGAGGCGGAACTCGACGTGCTCGCGGACCATGCCGGCGCCGCGGCGGTGGCCGAAGAGGCCGGGGCCGTGCTCGCCCGCCCAGG
>CAYTJW010001366.1:0-1504 GCA_964438135.1 uncultured Thermoanaerobaculia bacterium | reverse complement strand
GGGCGCTGGAGTGGCTGGCGGCCCAGGGGCGGCCGGCGTTGCTCACCGAGCTCTGCGCCGCGGCCCCCTGCTCCCCGGCCGTGGTCCAGGCCCTGGCCCGCGACCGGCTGGTGGTCCGCTTCGGCCAGGCGCGGGCGCCCCGGCCCGCCTGGCGGCTGCCCGGCGCCGACCTCCGCCACCCGCTCAACCCGGAGCAGCAGCGGGCGGTGGACGAGGTCGGCGCGGCGCTGGCCGGCAACCGCTTCGCCCCGTTCCTGCTCGAGGGGGTGACCGGCTCCGGCAAGACCGAGGTCTACCTGCGCTGCCTGGAGGCGGCGCTGGCCGCCGGTCGCAGCGGCCTGGTGCTGGTGCCCGAGATCGGCCTGACCCCGGCCGCGGCCGGCGCGGTCGAGCGGCGCTTCGGCGACAGCGTGGCGGTGCTCCACTCGGCGATGGCGGAGGGGGAGCGCTGGCAGGCGTGGCAGCGGGCTCGCGCGGGCCAGGTGCGGGTCGTGGTCGGGCCCCGCTCGGCCCTGTTCTCGCCGCTGTCGAGCCTCGGCCTGGTGGTGGTGGACGAGGAGCACGACGCGGCCTACAAGCAGCAGGAGGCGCCCCGCTACCACGCCCGCGACCTGGCCCTGGTGCTCGGCCAGCGCCTCGCCGTCCCGGTGCTGCTGTGCGCCGCCACCCCCTCCACCGAGGCCGCCAACCTGGTCCAGCTCGGCCGTGCCCGCCACCTCCGCCTGACCGGCCGCGTCGCCGGCGGCGCGCTGCCCTCGGTCGAGCTGGTCGACCTGCGCGGCCAGCCCGGCGAGCCGGGCGAGCAGGGCCGGGCCCTGTTCTCCGGCCGCCTGCGCGAGGCCATCGCCGACACCCTCGGCCGGGGCGAGCAGGTCATCCTCCTCATCCACCGCCGCGGCTGGGCGCCGGTGCTGCTGTGCCGCGACTGCGGCCACCGCCTGGAGTGCCCGGCCTGCTCGGTGGCGCTGGTGGTGCACCGCCGGTCGCGCGACCTCTGCTGCCACTACTGCGGCTTCCGCCGGCCGCAGCCGGCCGCCTGCCCGGCCTGCGCCGGCGACCTGCTCGACGCGGTCGGCGCCGGCACCGAGAAGGTCGCCCACCACCTCGAGCGCCACTTCCCCGGCACCCCGGCGGTGATCCTGGACCGCGACACCGTGCGGCGCGCGGGCGGCCTCGAGGAGGCCCTCGGCGCGTTCTCGTCCGGCGCCGCCCGGGTCCTGGTCGGCACGCAGATGGTGGCCAAGGGGCACCACTTCCCGGCCGTGACCCTGACCGGCGTGATCTCGGCCGACGCCCTCCTCGCCCTGCCCGACTTCCGCGCCGGCGAGCGGACCTTCCAGCTCCTGACCCAGGTCGCCGGCCGCGCCGGCCGCGGCTCGCGGCCCGGCCGGGTCGTGATCCAGACCTACTACCCCGACCACCCGGCGGTCCGGCACGCCTGCCGCCACGACGTCGCCGCCTTCCTCGCCGACGAGCTCGCCGCCCGGCGCGCCCTCGGCTACCC
>CAYTJW010001365.1:0-1509 GCA_964438135.1 uncultured Thermoanaerobaculia bacterium | reverse complement strand
GGCCAACCTCGGCTACCCCCAGCGCGACGCGGCGCGGGCGGTCGACGACGCGCGCGCGGGCGGCGGCGGCCGCGACCTGCCCGAGCTCATCCGCCTGGCGCTGCAGCGGCTGAGCCGCTAGAATCGCAGGCGCCCCCAGCACGGCGCCGAGGCGCGCCAGCGCGCTCCCGCCGGGGGGCGCTGCGACCATGGTCGAACCGCTCGCTGCCGAGGCCAGCCCCGACGAGGCGCCGCTCGAGGAGTCGTTGCGGCCGCGACGGCTGGGCGACTTCGTCGGCCAGAGCCGGCTCGTCACCAACCTGGGCGTGTTCGTCGGCGCGGCCCGGGACCGCGGTGAGCCGCTCGACCACCTGCTCCTGTTCGGCCCCCCCGGTCTCGGCAAGACCACGCTGGCACACATCGTGGCGACCGAGATGGGGGCGACGGTCCACGTCACGTCCGGCCCCGTCCTCGAGCGCCCCGGCGACCTCGCCGCCACCCTCACCAACCTGCAGGCGGGCGACGTGCTCTTCATCGACGAGATCCACCGCCTCAACCCGGCGGTGGAGGAGATCCTCTACCCGGCGATGGAGGACTTCGAGCTCGACCTGGTGATCGGGCAGGGGCCTGCCGCCCGCACCGTCCGCCTGACCCTGCCGCGCTTCACCCTGGTCGGCGCCACCACCCGCACGGGCCTGCTGACCGCCCCGCTCCGTGACCGGTTCGGCATCGTCCACCGCCTCGACTTCTACCCCGAGGGCGACCTCGAGACGATCGTCCGCCGCTCGGCCCGTATCCTCTCCGTCACCGTCGCCGCCGATGCCGCCGGCGAGATCGCCCGGCGCGCCCGCGGCACCCCCCGCATCGCCAACCGGCTCCTGCGGCGGGTGCGCGACTTCGCCCACCACCTCGGCAGCGACGAGGTCACCCTCGAGGCCGCCCGCTGGGGTCTCGAGCAGATGGAGGTGGACGCCTACGGTCTCGACCACCTCGACCGGCGGCTGCTGACGACCATCATCGACGCCTACGGCGGCGGGCCAGTGGGGCTCAAGGCCCTGGCCGCCTCCCTGGGCGAGGACCGGGGCACGCTGGAGGACATCAACGAGCCCTACCTGCTGCAGATCGGGCTCCTGCAGCGGACACCGCGGGGGCGGGTGGCGACGCCCCGCGCCTACCGCCACCTCGGTCTCGAGCCGCAGGTCGGGCCAGGGTCGCTGTTCGAGGACCGCGGCTGATGGCGGGCGAGGTCCCCGTCATCTGCAACCCCACCGCCGGCGGTGGCCGCCTGTGCCGCCATCGGCCGGCCCTGGAGGCCGTGGCCGGCGCCTGCGGGCGACGGCTGCGCTGGCTCGACACCGCCGCCCCCGGTGACGCCGAGCGACTCGCGGCGCAGACCGCCGCCGAGGGCCGCCCGCTGGTCCTCGCCTTCGGCGGCGACGGCACCTACAACGAGGCCGCGCGGGGGCTCCTCGGCACCGCCACCGCCCTCGGCGTCCTCCCCGGCGGCACGACCTCGGTGCTGGCGTACGA
>CAYTJW010001364.1:0-1512 GCA_964438135.1 uncultured Thermoanaerobaculia bacterium | reverse complement strand
GCAGCGGCGCCCCGGCCCGCCTCAGGACCGCGTCGCGGGCGGCCTCCAGGAAGCGCTCCCGCGGCAGCACCAGCCGCCGCACCAGCGGCTCGTCGACGGTGCCGCCGGGGCCGGCCGCGACGACCAGCTTGCGCACCTCCGCCACCAGCAGCCGCGGGGCGAAGCCGAGGCGCTCGACCAGCAGGCGCTCGGCGGTGGCGGCGAAACGGGTCGAGCCCGCCTCGCGCCGCAGCAGGGTGCGGAGGAGCTCGACCTGCTCGGCCGACAGGGTCGTCTCCTCCCACGGCTTGGGGCTGGGCGGGAGCGGGATCCAGGTCAGGCGGCCGCAGCGCTCGGCCAGCTCCGCCAGCGGGCCCCGCGGCCGACCGGCGCAGCAGGCGGCGAGGACCAGGGCCACCCCGTCGGGGACCCCCGCCTGGAGGGCGGCGACCAGCGGCGCCGCGTCGCCCGCGGCGGCCCCCTCGTCGTCGGCCTCGGCCTCGTCGTCGTCGGGCGAGCCCCTGCCGGCCCGGGACGCCGGCTGGAGACCGAGGAGGCGGCGCGCGTCCTTGACCACCAGCACCCGCCGCGGGGCGAACAGGGACGGCGTGGCCACCTCGACGGTCAGGTCCTCGGCCGACAGACCGTCGGGTAGGATCTCGGGAGCGTCGACGGAGAGCTCGGCGCAGGCGGCGGCCACGGCCTCGCCCACCGCCTGCTCGAGGAGGTAGTCGTCGCCGGCGGCGAGGAGGTGGAGGAGGGAGCCCACGGCCTCGAGGCCGGCTCAGATTTCGCCGCGGTCCTGCAGCTCCTGGCAGTCGACGCAGTGGCGGGCCCAGGGCACGGCCTGCAGGCGGCCGGGCTGGACCTGCTTGCCGCAGTGGACGCAGAGGCCGTAGCCGCCCTCGTCGATCCGGCTGAGCGCCCAGTCGATGCGCCGCACCTGGTCTCTCTCGCCGGTCGAGAGCTGGTAGAGGAGGTCACGGGACATGGTGCTGAGGGCGCGGTCACCGAGGTCGGGGGCCTCGCTCTCGCTCTCCTCGTGCTCGCTCGAGCGGGCCGCGCGCACGCGGGCGAGGAGCTCCGCCCGCTTGGCGACGAGGAGCTTGCGGAAGCGATCGAGCTCCGAGCGTTTCATCCCATCCCACCTCCGTCGGTTCGTGCTCAACCGGCGGCCAGAGCGTGCCCGAGCGGTTGGCCGACCCCTATTGTACGCCGAGGCGGTGGTAGCCTCCACCGCCGAGGATGTGGGTGGCGCGGAACAGCTGCTCCCACACCAGCAGCCGGGCCAGCAGGTGGGGCAGGGTGAGGGCCGACAGCGACAGGCAGTGGCCGGCCTGGCGGCGCAGCTCGGGGTCGAGGCCGAGGTCGCTGCCGACCACCAGCGCCAGGCCCGGGGTGGCGCCGGTCTCGGCCTCGGCGAGGAAGGCGGCGAGGCCCTCGCTGGACACGGCCCGGCCGCGGCGGTCGAGGGACACCGTTGCCCACCGCTCGGGCACCGCCCGCCGGGCCGCGGCCGCCTCGGCCGCCAGC
>CAYTJW010001363.1:0-1513 GCA_964438135.1 uncultured Thermoanaerobaculia bacterium | reverse complement strand
GGCCGGGGTCGCAGTCGCCCTGGGCGGCGTGCTGCTGGCCGAGGGGGCGCTGGGCCGCGTCGTCGGTGCGATGTGGCAGCTGTCGGGCGCCGCCATCGCCTGGCGCAACGCCGCCCTCCTCTACCGCGCGGCCGCCCGCACCGAGCTGATCGGCCGGCCGGACCTCGTTGCCGTCGTCCCGGGCGACGGCCCGGCCCTCACGGCCGAGCGGCTCACCTTCCGCTACCGGCCGCAGGGCGAGCCGGTCCTGCGCGACTGCTCGGTCACCCTCGCGGCGGGCGAGCGGGTACTGCTCGAGGGGGCGTCGGGAGCCGGCAAGTCGACCCTCGCGGCGGTGCTGTGCGGGCTCCGCGAGCCCGAGTCCGGCCTGCTCCTGCTCGGCGGGGTGGACCGCCACCTGGTCGGCGCCGAGCGTTGGCGGCAACGGGTGGTGGCCGCGCCGCAGCTCCACGAGAACCACGTCTTTGCCGGCAGCTTCGCCTTCAACCTGCTGCTCGGCCGTCGCTGGCCGGCGCGACCCCAGGACCTGGAGGCCGCGACCGCCGTGTGCCGCGAGCTCGGCCTCGGCGAGCTGCTCGGGCGCATGCCCGGCGGCCTCTGGCAGACCGTCGGCGAGACCGGCTGGCAGCTGTCCCACGGCGAGCGGAGCCGACTGTTCGTGGCCCGCGCCCTGCTGCAGGAGGCCGAGGTGACGGTGCTCGACGAGAGCTTCTCCTCGCTCGACCCCGAGACCCTCGGGCAGGCCCTCGGCTGCGTCCTCGCGCGGGCCCGGACGGTGGTGGTGATCGCTCACCCATGAGGCCGCGCCAGAGCAGGCGAACACCCGGGGATGGTCCTCGACACGACCTCGCTCGGGTCTGCCGGGACAACCGGGACCGAGACGAGGGCGGGAAGGCCCCAAACCGTTCAGGGATAGAGGGATAGGAACTCCATTTCCCACAGCTCGAGTCTGCCAGCTGAGCGGAGGGTGACCGCGGGGCCAGGAGGGCCCGGCTGCGGGGCCTGAACCGCTGCGACGCGGGGAATGGTGTGGAGGCAGGCGCCTTGACACGCCCTCAACCCCGCCCACAGACGCGGGCGGAGGCCGGGTGGACGGGCGGTGGGCAAGGCTCGAGCCCGCGCCTGTGGGCGGCAGCGCAAGCGAGCATGGGTCACGACGCTGCTTCGAGCGAGGCGCTGGCGTGTGGGGGTGCTCTGGGCTCTGTCGACGAAGCCGCGCCACTGGCCGTAGCGCCGCTCGAAGCGCTCCTCCCACTGGCTCTTGACCTCCTCGAAGTGGGCCTCGACCAGGCGGTACAGCGGCGTGACCTGGGGCCGACGCACCCGGAAGACGCCGGCGGCAGCGCACCCTGCGGACAGGGGGAGCTCCTTCCCAGCCGCAGCGTGGACGGGTCACCCCTGCGTGGCCCCGCACGCTCCGAGGGTCGAGGCACCACGCCGCCCGGGTCGGGGCGACCTGGCGCCACCGCCAGGGGCCAGCACGCGACTCCCCCGCCGGGCCCGCTCCCCTCTC
>CAYTJW010001362.1:0-1517 GCA_964438135.1 uncultured Thermoanaerobaculia bacterium | reverse complement strand
CCTTCCCACCACGAGCCGGCGCCCGTCGCGGCTGAGATCGACCTGCTGGGTGACGGCCGGGTGGACCTGCCGGCTGCTCCTGGCCTCGAGGTCCCACCTGCGGACCCCCCCGCGACCGGCCGAGTAGAGCGCCCCGTCGGCGGCGAAGCGCAGCCACCACACCCCGCCGAAGAAGGGCTCCGCCGGCTGGCCCCCTTCGACCAGCGGCAGCTCCACCACTCGGGGGGAGCCTGAGCTCATGCTGTCGATGTCGAGCACCACCACCCGGTAGTCTTCGGCGTTGGCGGCCGAGGTCGTGCCGATGGCGAGGCGCGCCCCTTCCGGCGCCCAGGCCAGAGCACGGACCTCGCCGGGCATCCCCCACCGCAACGGCGGGTTCGTGCTTCCGAGGTCCACGACCGCGCACTGGCCCGACCCGCACCAGGCGATGCGGCGGTCGGTCGGGTCGACCGCGACCGCGGCGCACGCCGCCGCGGCATCGACCTGGCGAGCCGCGGGGCCGCCAGGGTCGAGGGACCAGGCGCGCACCCCGGCGATCCCGCACTCGAAGAGCAGGTCGGAGCGGTGGGAGAAGGCGAGGGCCAGGGTCGGGCCGGTGCGCCGCGCGGGCAGGGCGAGGGGGCGGCTGCCCGAGATGGGCCACAGGGCGAGGTGGAAGCCGTTGGCGGTGGCCAGCCACCCGCCGGTGGGGAGGAAGGCCGCGTCCCAGAACTCGAGGAGATTCCGGCTCGGCGCCGGGGCCGGCAGGGAAGCCGGGGGGCCGTCGAGCGGGGTCAGGGTGAGCCCCTCGGCGGTCGGCGGCACGCTCGCCAGCCAGTGCCCGCCGTCGTCCAGGGCGAGCGTCTGGTCCGCCTCTTCGGACACGCTCAGCTTGTGCGCCAGCGCGGTCTGGCCCGCGGGCAGCCCGGTCTCCCACACCCGCAGCTCGCCGGCGCGGTCGAGCGCGGCCAGGCGGCGTCCGCCAGGGGAGAAGACGACCCGAACGACCGGGTCGGGAAGAGTCCCGAGGACTCGCTCCGGGCCGCTCTCGAGGCTCTCGAGCGGTCGCAGGCAGACGCTGCGCTCCCGGGCGTAGGCCAGCCAGGTGCCGGCCGGGTCGAGCGCCCACCAGACGCCGAAGTGGGCCCAGCTCCCGAGGGGCGTGGGCTCGCCACCGTCGAGCGGCCAGGAGCGCAAGCGGATCCGCTTCCAGTCCCGGGCGAGGTAGCTGGTCATGAGGAGTCGGTTGCCGCGCATGGTTGCCTGGTCGGCGAGCTCCCCCACCGCGAGGGTCCGCTGCAGGCGGCCGTCGGGGAGGGACCAGAGTCGCACCTCGGGGTCCTCGAGGCTCCAGGTCACGAGCAGCCGGCTGTCCGGGGCGAAGCTCGCGCGGACCAAGCTCCCCGCACGGTGGCCGGTCAGCACGGTCGGGGCGCCACCCCGGGACGAGAGGAGCAGCACCTGCCCCACGGCGCTCCCGGCGGCCAGCCACCGGCCGTCCGGGCTGAACGTGACTCGGTGGTACTTCCCGCTCGACG
>CAYTJW010001361.1:0-1520 GCA_964438135.1 uncultured Thermoanaerobaculia bacterium | reverse complement strand
GGGAGCGGGCGGGCGAGGTGCTGGCCGACCGGCTGGTGGACGCCGACCGGGAGGCGCGGGCCGCCGCGGCCCGGGCGCTGGCCGAGGTGCGCGAGCCGCGCGGGGTCGACGCCCTGCTGCAGCTGCTGTACGACGGCGACGTCGAGGTGGTGCGGCAGGCCATCGCCGCGGTCCGGCGGCGGCTCGAGCGCGACGGCCCGAACGTCCTCTACGTGCCGACCCTGGTGTCCCTGCTCGGCAACCGCCGCCTCCGCTACGAGGCGCGCGAGGCGGTGGTGGCCTTCGGCCCCCGGGCGCTCGACAGCCTGGTGCTGTTCATGGGCTCGCGCGACGAGCAGCTGGAGGTGCGGCGGGCGGTGCCGCTGACCATCGCCCGGCTGGGGTGCGAGGCGGCTGCGGCCGCGCTGGTGGGCTCGCTCGAGCGGTGCGACGCGGTGCTGCGGGGGCGGGTGATCTCGGCCCTGGCCGTGCTCGGTCGCGGCGAGGGCCGGGTGTACATCGGCTCGGGCGTGGTCCGCTCCCAGGTCGAGCGCGAGGTCTCGACCTACCACCGCGCCCTGGCCGACCTGTGGGTGGTGGGGACGGTGCACCAGCTGCGGCTGCAGGGGCCCTACGCCCGCTGGCAGGGGGAGGGGCGGGTGCCCGGGCTGCTGGAGCGTCTGCTCGCCGAGCGGATGGTCGGCGCGGTCGCCAACCTCTTCGGCCTGCTCGAGCTGGTCCTGCCGCCGGACGACGTCCGCGCCGCCCACCGCAGCCTGGCCAGCGGCCAGGTCACGCTCCGCGCCCGCGCCCTCGAGTACCTCGACAACACCCTCCCCGGCCCCCTCCGGCGCACGGTCCTGGACGCGATCGACGACGCCCCGGTCGAGGACAAGCTGCGGCGCGCGGCGCAGCTGGTCGGGGGGCTGGAGCCGGTCGAGGACACCGTCCGCCGCCTGCTCCGCGTCGACCCGCCGTCCGACCCGCAGGGCTCGGACCTGGTGGTGGGCGCGATCCTGGCCGTGGCGACCGGCCGGCTGACGGCGCTGGAGGCGGAGGTCGGGGCCCTGGCGGCGAACGCGGAGGACGAGCTGGTGCGGGAGACGGCCGCGTGGACGACGCGGGCCGCCCGGCGTGTTGTGGTCGAGGGAGGAGGGACCGTGGCTCCGGTGATGGCCCGCATCGAGATGGTGGTGTTCCTGCAGAACGTCGACCTGTTCGCGTTCTGCAGCGCCGAGCAGGTGCTGCGCCTGGCGGCGATCGCGCACGAGTGCGCGTTCGCGGCCGGGGACGTGGTCTACCGCCGCAGCCAGACGCCCGACGCGCTCTACTGCGTGGTCGAGGGGCGGGTCGAGCTGCAGGGGGAGGGCGGCGAGCGGACCGTGGTCGGGCCGCAGGGCCGCTTCGGCGTGCTCGAGATCCTGAGCGGCCGGCTGCGCTCGGCCGACGCCGTGGCCACGGCCGCGACCCGCGCCCTGCGGGTCGACGCCGAGGACTTCTTCGACCTGCTGGCGAACAACATCGAGATCGTCAAGGCGCTG
>CAYTJW010001360.1:0-1522 GCA_964438135.1 uncultured Thermoanaerobaculia bacterium | reverse complement strand
AGCGGCGTCGCCGAGGTGCTCGCGGACCTCGCCTTCCTCGAGATCATGGCCGCGGACGCGGGCGACGAGCCCGCCGGGGAGGTGGCGCTCTACCTCGACGCCCGCGCCCGGCAGCTGGTCCGCTACTACGTCGAGCGCACCGGCAAGCGCAGCCACGAGATCACCGACGAGCAGGCCCTCGCCTTCTACCGGCAGCACCTCGCCGACCGGTTCACGGTGCCGGAGCGGATCACCCTCCGCCACGTCTTCCTGCGCGCCGACCGCCACCCCCCGGAGGAGCTGGCGCGGCTCGAGCGCCAGGTGCTCGACCGGCTCGCCGCCGGCACCCCCTTCGTCGAGCTGGTGGCGGAGATGTCCGAGTCCGGCAGCGCCCGGGGCGGCGGGGTCGTCGGCCCGGCCTACCGCGGCCGCATGGACCCGGAGTTCGAGGAGCGGGTGTACCGGCTGCGGCCCGGCGAGGTCGGGGTCGTGCACACCCCGCAGGGCACGCACGTGGTCGAGGTGCTCGAGCTCCGCCCGGGCGAGGTCGAGCCGTTCGAGGAGGCCAAGCGCCAGGCCGTCACGGCCATCATGGGCGAGCGGGACGAGCTCGAGCGGGAGCGGCTCCTGGCCGAGCTCCGGCGGCGGTACGGGGTGGAGGACCTGCGCGCCGACACCGGCCGCGGGCCGGACGACGTGGTGCTGCGGGTCAAGGACCGGGCCATGACCCGGCGCCAGCTCGAGGCCTTCCTGCTGGCGCGGATGTCCGTCCCCGGCCTACTCAACCGCGCCGACGCGCACGTCCAGCAACAGCTGGTCGACGAGCTCGTCAGCTCCAACCTCCTCTACCTCGACGCCGTCGACCAGGGCCTCGACCGGGAGGCGGCGTTCACCGACCGCTGGCAGGAGACCGAGCTCCGGCAGCGCGCCCGCCGGGGCACCCAGCGCCGGCTCGAGGCCTGGGCGAAGGAGGTCGGCGAGGCCGAGGTCCTCGCCTACTTCCGCGACCACCAGGCCCGGTTCGCGGTGCCGCAGCGCTTCGACGCCAGCTACCTGCTGCTGCCGCTCGGGCGCGGCCCGGCCTTCGAGCTGCAGCAGGAGCTGGAGGAGCTGGCCGAGCTGGCGGCCGCACCCGACGCCGACCGCGCCGAGCTCGAGCGGCGCTGCCGCGAGGCCGGCGCGTTCCACGTCGACATGGGCTGGACGACGCCGCTGGCCGCGGCCCGGGTCGGCCCCGAGTTCCAGCGCCGGCTGCTGGCCATGGACGGGCCGGGGTCGAGCGGGGTCTTCGTCGACCAGGGCGGGCTGTACGTGATCCTGCTCCGCGCCCTCGAGGACCGCCGGCCCATGTCCCTGCCGGCCGACCTCGACCTGGTCCGGGCCCGTTTCGTCGAGCTGCGGCGCAAGGACATCCTCGCCGAGCTCAAGCAGCGGACGCTGGCGGAGCGGCGCTTCAAGGTCCTGACCACGACCCTGTTCGAGCCGGGCGATGCGGGCGGCTAGGGCGGCCCGGGCCGGCCTGGCCGTCGCCGTCGTGGCCGCC
>CAYTJW010001359.1:0-1522 GCA_964438135.1 uncultured Thermoanaerobaculia bacterium | reverse complement strand
GCGATCAGCTCCCCCGCCCGCCCGGCGTGACCCGCCCCCGTGCGCGCCGTCCTCACCTGGACCTGGACCTGGACCTGGACCTGGACCTGGACCTGGACCTGGACCTGGACGTGGACGTGGACGTGGACGTGGACGTGGACGTGGACGTGGACGTGGACGTGGACAGCGGTCAGCTTTCAGCGATCAGCGGTCAGCTCCCCCGCCCGCCCGGCGTGACGCGCCCCCGTGCGCGCCGTCCTCAGCTGGACCTGGACGTGGACGTGGACCTGGACCTGGACCTGGACCCGGACCCGGACCTGGACCACGTCCGGCCCCTGGCGCCCCGGAATCCCCCCGCGTCACGGCGGCTCGCTGTCGCCGGCCGCTGGCTCGCGTAGAATCCCGGCCATGTCCGAGGCCTTCGACCGTCTGGTGGCGATCATGGACCGGTTGCGCGACCCCGGCGGCTGCCCGTGGGACCGGGAGCAGACCCTCGCCAGCCTGGCCGGCTTCCTGCTCGAGGAGGCCTACGAGGTGGCCGAGGCGGCGGGCTCGGGCGGCGGGCGCGGCCTGCGCGAGGAGCTGGGCGACCTGCTCCTGCAGGTCGTGTTCATGGCCCGCATCGGTCGCGAGAACGGCTGGTTCGACGCCGACTCCGTGTGCCGGGCGATCGCCGACAAGATGGTCCGGCGCCACCCGCACGTGTTCGGCTCGACCGAGGTGGCCGACGCCGCCGAGGTGGTGCGCAACTGGGAGGAGATCAAGCGCGGCGAGCGGGCCGCGGCGGCCGCGCCGCGGTCGTCGGCGCTCGACGGCGTGCCGGCCGCCCTGCCGGCGCTGCTCAAGGCCTACCGGGTGACGGAGAAGGCGGCGGCGGTCGGCTTCGACTGGCAGCGCCCTGCCGACGTGGTGGGGAAGCTGCGCGAGGAGGTGGCCGAGCTCGCCGCCGAGCTCGACGGGGACGCGCCGGAGCGGCGGCAGCGGGTGCGGGAGGAGCTCGGCGACGTGCTGTTCGTCATGGCCAACCTCGCCCGCCACCTCGGGGTCGAGCCGGAGACCGCGCTGCAGCAGGCCAACGTCCGGTTCATCCGCCGCTTCCGGGCGGTGGAGGAGCGCGCCGCCGCCGCCGGCCACCGCCTCCGCGACCTGCCCCTCGAGGCCATGGACGAGCTGTGGGAGGCGGTCAAGGCGGACGAGGGCGGGCGCAGGGACGACCCCTGACAGGGGGCCGCCCGGAGGCCTCGGGGCCGCTTGACACCGCCTCGGGGGAGCCCGGATGATGGTCCCCTGGGGGAAGCCGTGAGCGGCGAGATGAAGTGGTCGGACGGGGTCGGAGTCCTGTGGAGCCGCCTGCGTCAGGACGTGGGCGCGGCCGGGGACGAGGTGGGTCTCAACCAGGCCCTGCTGTTCCTGGCCGAGCACTACGCCGAGCTGGTGACCCAGGTCTGCCTCGCCCCGGCCGCCGACGGTCTCGCCGCCCGGGCCAAGGGCGCCCTGGCGGCGGGGGAGCGCGGGCCGATGCTGAGCCTCGGCCTGCTGGCCG
>CAYTJW010001358.1:0-1524 GCA_964438135.1 uncultured Thermoanaerobaculia bacterium | reverse complement strand
GGGGGTCGATGAGGGCGTGCTGGGGCATGTAGCCGACCCGCTGCCGGGCCTTCTCCGGGGTGGTGCCGAGGACCCGCACCGTGCCCGCGTCGGGCCGCAGCAGCCCGAGCAGCAGCTTGAGCAGGGTGGTCTTGCCGCCGCCGTTGGGGCCGATGACCGAGGCGAAGTCGAGGCGGCCGACGCTGAACGACACGTCGCGGAGCACCGGCCGGGCCGGGTCGAAGCCGAAGCTCAACGCCTCGACCTCGACCGCGGGCGGTGGGGTCGCGGCCACCTAGCTCCCCCCGCAACCGACCGCGACGCGGGCGGCCATGGTGTCGAGGTTGGCGAGGTAGCTCTCGCCGAGCGGGTCGAGCTCGACCAGCTCGGCGCCGATCGCCTCGGCCAGCGCCTGGGGCGCGCGGCCCGAGAACTGGGGCTGCACGAACACCGCCCGGGCGCCGCTCGCGCGGGCCTGCTGGACCAGGGTGGCCAGCTGGCGGGCGGTCGGCTCCTTGCCCTCGACCTCGACCGGGACCTGCTCGAGGCGGTAGCGGCGGGCGAAGTAGCCGAAGGCGGGGTGGTAGACGAGCATGGCCCGCCCGGCGCACGGCGCGAGGAGGGCGGCGAGGCGGTGGTCGGCGGCGGCGAGCCCGGCGCGCAGGGCGTCGAGGTTGCCCCGCACCTCCGCCGCGCGAGCCGGCAGGAGCCGGGCGAGCGCCTCGCCGGCGTTGGCAGCGTGAACCGCGAGCAGGGCGGGGTCGAGCCAGTAGTGTGGGTCGTGGTCGCCGTGGCCGTGGCCGTCGTCGCCGTGGTGGTGGCCCGGCGCCATCGGCAGCAGGGTGATGCCGGCGCTGCCGTCGACGATCGCGAGGCCGGGCGTCATGCCGGCGATGCGCTCGAGCAGCACCTGCTCGAAGGACACGCCGAGGCGGACGAAGAGGTCGGCGGCGGCGAGCCCGGCGACCTGCTTCGGGGTCGGCTCGTAGGCGTGGTGGGACTGGCCCGGCGCGACCAGCACCGCCACCTCGACCGCGTCCCCGGCCAGCCGCTCCACGACCCACCGCTGGGGCGGGATGGTGACCCACACCGACGGCCGGTCGGCGGCGGCCAGCGGCTGGCCGAAGGCGAGCGCGGCGAGGGCGACGAGCGCGTGTCTCACGGGTGCCCCTCGGCGTCGCACACCAGCCGCGCCTGGTGGCAGTCGGCGCAGGTCTCGACCGCGTGGTGGCGGGCGAACTCGCGCCAGTGCTGGCGCTGGGCCGGGGACAGCACGCCGGTTCCTCGGCACAGCGGGCAGGCGCCCTCGAGGGCGGCGAGGAGGGCGGAGCGAATGAACTCGGAGCGGTTGGGGATGCCCTCCATCGCCGCCACCAGCGTGGCGTCGGCCTTGAAGGTCAGGATCTGCTGCCGTCCCGGGTGGGCCGCCATGGTCGCCTCCGCACCGGCCCGGGGGCGCGGTGTTACGGAGTATTATCGCACACCCTCGGCCGGCGGGCCGGCGGTGCCGAGCAGCTGGCCGACCGGCACCGAGGCGCGCAGCAG
>CAYTJW010001357.1:0-1524 GCA_964438135.1 uncultured Thermoanaerobaculia bacterium | reverse complement strand
GACCCGGGCCGTCGCGCCGCTCGAGGGGCGCGCGGCCGCGCGACCGTGGCCGCGCGCTTCAGTCTCGAGCGGTACTGCGCCGGCTACGCGCGGGCGCTGCTGCCGTAGGCGACTCGGGCCCGGGACCCGCGCCGGACGGTCGAACCCCGGCGTGCGGGCGACCGACCCCTGGCGCGCCCGGGCCGGGGGGTCGCTTGACCCGCGTCGGCCGCCTGGCGGACCATGGGGGCATGGACGACTCGCTCCGCTTGCGACCGGGGCCCGCGGCCTGGGTCACCCTGGCGCTCGCCCTCGGCCTGGTGCTGGTGCTGGTCGGCCGCGTCCTGCTGCCGTTCTTCGCCGTCATCCTCCTCGGGCTGGTGACCTGCGGCCTCCTCTACCGCCCCTTCGAGCGCCTGACGGCGCGGCTGGGAGGCCGGCGCGTGCTGGCCGCGGCGGCGCTGTGCGTCGGTCTGGTGCTGGCGGTGGTGGCGCCCCTGGTGTGGACCGCGGTGGCGGTGTCCAACGAGGCGGTCGGCTTCTACCAGATCACCGTCACCCGGGTGCGCGAGGGGCAGCTCGAGGAGCTGTTCGCGGACCGCCAGGAGAGCTTCGAGGAGGTCAACCGGGTACTGGGCCCGTTCGGGGTGGCGCTGAGCGCCGACAAGGCGCAGCGCTGGCTGGCGACCCAGGGCGTCAAGCTGGGCGCGTTCTTCTACACCCGCGGTCTCGACATCGCCGGCGGGCTGGTGCGCCTGCTGGTCGGCTTCCTGCTCTGGATCCTGGTCGTCTACTACCTGCTGGTGGACGGACCGCTGCTGCGCGAGTGGCTGGTCTCGTTCCTGCCGGTGCCGGCGGAGCAGGTGGGGTTCCTCAGCCGGCGTTTCACCGACATGGCCGGCTCGCTGGTGCTGGGCAACGGTCTGGCCGGGGTCATCCAGGGCGTCGGTGGCGGCCTGACTTTCGCCCTGCTCGACCTGCCGGCGCCGGTCATGTGGGGCGTCGTGATGGCCATCCTGGCCTTCATCCCGGTCATCGGCATCTCGTGCGTCTACATCCCCGGGGCGATCATCCTCTGGCTGGCCGGCGACACGTCGCGGGCGCTGCTGATGCTGGTGCCGCTGGCGATCCTGGCGACGGTGGTGGAGTACTGGCTGAAGCCGCTCTTCGTCGGCCGGCGGGCGCACATGCACCCGCTGCTGGTGGCCCTGGCCCTGCTCGGCGGCTTCCAGGCCTTCGGCCCGATGGGGCTGCTGGTCGGGCCGCTGACCATGATGGTCTTCCTGGCCCTGGCCGAGATCTTCCGCCACGACTACCGGCCGGCGATGCAGCCCGAGGTGCCGGGAGCGACGGGGGAGGACGGGCTGTCAGGAGCGGTCAGCGCTCAGCAGTCAGCCCCACCGCCCGACCCGCCGAGCGCGGGGCCTGACGGCGACCGGTAAAGCGGACGGGGGGCGTCAGCGGCGGTTCTTGGCCGGCCGGGGCTCGGCCGCCGGGCCAGGCTCGGGGCGGGCCGGTGCGGCCGCGGGGGCGGGGGCCGGAGCC
>CAYTJW010001356.1:0-1528 GCA_964438135.1 uncultured Thermoanaerobaculia bacterium | reverse complement strand
CGTCCCGCCCCGCGCCTCCACCGCCCCGGACCCCGACACCTCCCCTGCCAGCGTCAGCCACACCGAGCCCCCGGCGCCCCCCTGGTCCCCGGCCGACGACGAGCCGCCGTTGGCCCGGATCGCTCCGTCGAGCACCAGCGAGCCCGCCACCACCCTCACCACCCCGCCTCCCTCCAGACCCGCGCCGCTGTACCAGCTCCCCCCGCCGCCCGCCTCCTGCGGCCGCACCACGCTGCCGTAGGTGGAGCCGACCCCGTCCCACACCACCCCGCCCCGCCCCAGGTGGCTGCCCCCGCCCATCCGACCCGGCCCGGTCGCCCCCGGGTAGGTCACGTCCGCCCCGTACCCCCGCCCGGTCACGTCGACCGCACCGCCGCACTCGACCGACAGCGGGCCGGTCACCGTCAGCCGCAGGCCGGCGGCCGAGCCGGCGCTGTGGGTGACGGTCGCCCCGCGCAGCACGATCAGGCCGCCGACGGCCTTCGGCGTGTCGAGGGCGGTGGTGCCAGGCTGGGCGACCACGAAGGTGCCGGCCTGGTCGAGGTCTGGGTCGAGCGGCTGGGCCGGCACGACCTGGATCGCCACCGTCGCGTCGCGGAGCTGGCCCGAGGAGTCCCAGGCGCGGGCGCGGAGGGCGACGGTCGTGGCCTCGGTCACGGCCGGCAGGGCGATCGGGCCCGAGACCGCGACGAAGCTCTGCGGCATGCCGACGTCCGGGCTCATGGTCGCCACCGGCTCCGTCCCGTCGTCGAGGAACAGCTCGACCCTGGCCACGCCGAGGTCGTCGTCGGCGGTCGCCTGGACCACGAGGTCGGCGTAGCCGGAGGGCAGGTACGCCCCCTCGGTCGGGCAGTCGAAGCGCACCGTGGGCCGGCCGGAGGCGCCGACCGGCAGGACCACCACGGACCGGGTCGCGACGGCGCTGTTGCCGCGCGGGTCGGCCGCGGTGGCCGCGAAGGAGAAGCCGGTCGCCCCGGTCACCACCGGCGCGGTCCAGAGGAAGGTCAGGCTGCCGCCGGCCGCCGAGGCGACCACCGCCCCGTCCAGCCGCAGCTCGACCGAGGCGACGCGGACGTCGTCGGCCGCCGTCACCGCCAGCCGCAGCACGTCGCCGGTCTCGTACTCGTCCCCGGGCAGGGCCGGGGTGAGGCCGATCTCGACCGTCGGGGCGCTGGTGTCCGGCGTCACGCCGACCTGGAGCGGGCCGGCCGCGACCGTGGCGCCGCTCGAGTCGGTCACCACCGCCGCGAGGAGGAGCGGCGTGACGCCGTCGGCGGTGCCGTCGGTGGCGACCACGAAGGTCTGCTCGACGGCAGTGCCGCCGGCCGCCACGGTCTGCACCGGCTCGGTGGCAGGCCCGCTCGCCTGGAGCACGATCCGGCTCAGCCCCTCGGCGTCCGCGGCCGCGACCACCACCGGGCCGCCCAGCGCAGCGACGCGGCCCACGACGGCCCCGTCGGCCTCGATGCCCTGGGCGAAGCCCTGGTAGGCGAGGTCGAGGAACGGCACGAGACCCGCCTCGACGACC
>CAYTJW010001355.1:0-1528 GCA_964438135.1 uncultured Thermoanaerobaculia bacterium | reverse complement strand
CGAGGGAGCGCGGCAGGCCGCGGCGGGCGGCCCAGCGGCCGTTGCCGTCCATGACCACGGCGACGTGGCGGGGCGCGACCTGAAACCTAGCGGGACCAGGCGGGGCGGGGCTCACGGGCGTCCTCCAGCAGGCCGGGGCGGGCGAGGCGGCGCCGCAGCCGCAGGTGGCGGCGGCGGGACAGCAGCACCAGCGGCCGCCAGACGCCGGTCACCAGGCGGTGGCGGACGAGGAACGACCACAGCCAGTTGCAGCGCTTGTAGAGCAGGGTCATGGCGAGGTAGGCGGCGGCCTCGCCCGCCTCGCGCGGTCGCCGGGCCCAGATCGAGGCCGGCGAGAAGATGCGCTCGTAGCACCAGGCGTAGCCGCCCTCGAGCTCCTCCGGGGTCATGTGGCGCGGCCGGAAGACGGCGTGGGCCGTGTCGTAGAGCGTCCAGTCGCGGTGGAGGATGCGGCCCTCGGCCTCGAGCCGGGCGAAGAGGGGCGTGCCGGGGTAGGGGGTGAGGACCTGGAAGGTGGCGCACTCGAGCCGCGCCCGCTCGACC
Organism: uncultured Thermoanaerobaculia bacterium; assembly: GCA_964438135.1. Classification (GTDB taxonomy): domain Bacteria; phylum Acidobacteriota; class Thermoanaerobaculia; order Thermoanaerobaculales; family Sulfomarinibacteraceae; genus CAYTJW01. The sequence continues at coordinate 985 of CAYTJW010001355.1, read as the reverse complement.
CAGTCGACCAGCCCGGCGAAGCTGTCCGGGCGGTCGTCGTCGAGGCCGAGCACGAAGCTGCCGTTGACCTGGATGCCGTGGTCGTGGAAGACCGCCACCCGCTCGGCGAAGGCGGCGGGCGGGGGCGAGCGCTTGCCGACCGCGTCCAGGTTGGCCTGGCTCAAGGTCTCGAAGCCGACGAACACGCCGGTGCAGCCGGATGCGGCCATGGCCCGGACCAGGGTCGGGTCGTCGGTGACGTCGAGGGTGACGGCGGCGCTCCAGATCAGGCCCTCCGGCGCGAGGGCCCGGCACAGCTCGCGCAGGTAGGCCGGCCGCGAGCCGAGGTTGTTGTCGACGAACACGGCGTAGGGCTCGCCCGTGGCCAGGATCTCGTCGACCACGTCCTCGACCGGCCGCACCTGGTAGGGCGTGCTCAGGCCCGGCGTCGCCAGGCAGCAGAAGTCGCAGCGGTTGTGGCAGCCGCGGCTGGCGATGACGCTCGAGGTGGTCAGGAAGGCGCCGCGCGGCAGGACGGAGCGGTCGGGGCGGGGCTGGTCGCGGAAGGGGAGGGCGAGCCAGTCGCCGTGGTAGCGCCGCTCGAGGCGGCCGGCGCGGAGGTCTGCGAGCAGCCTCGGCCACACCGCCACGCCGTCGCCGGTGACGACCGCGTCGGCGTGCGGCGCGGCCTCCTCCGGGCAGGCCGAGCAGTGCAGGCCGCCCAGGACCACGGTCGCGCCCTGCCGCCGGAACCAGTCGGCGAGCTGGTAGGCGCGGCCGGCGAAGGTCAGGTGGACGGTGATGCCGACCACCTCCGGCAGGGGCCGGCGCGGGGGCGGGCCCTGGAGCAGGTTCTCGTCCCAGAGGCGGACCTCCCAGCCGGGCGGGGTCGCGCCGGCGAGGGCGGTCAGGGCGAGGGACGGGGTGAGGGCGTGCTTGCCCAGGCTGCCGTGCGGGTCGCGGGGGTAGACCGGGTGGCCGAGCAGGACCAGGCCCGGCCGGGGCG
>CAYTJW010001354.1:0-1530 GCA_964438135.1 uncultured Thermoanaerobaculia bacterium | reverse complement strand
GTCGTCGCCCGCGGGGCTGGCGGTGGGCTCCGGGGCAGGGGCCTCGACCGGCATGACCGCGGGGTCGAGGAAGAGCTTCGCCCCCTCGTACACCCCGCCCATGCGGCCGGCCGAGACCTCGAGGTAGACCTGCGCCCCGGGCGGCACGTCGAGAGTCAAGCTGAACGACTCCTCGTGCACCGCGCCGTCGCCGATCATCTCGGCCCAGTCGTAGGTCCTCTCCTCGCCGCCGACCCAGCGCAGCGAGGCGTGGGCCGAGCCGTTGGTGACGAAGCCGGGCGCGACCGCGACGTGGACCGTGCCGGAGAAGGTCACCTGGCGCGAGGTCTGCCGCGCGGGCGCGGTCCAGTAGCGGTTGGCCGGGCTGAAGCGGTGCTCGCCGACGTCGATGCCGCTCACCCGCCACTCGAGCCAGACCTGGCCCCCGGAACCGTGCGCCTCGAGCCGGCCGGAAGGGCCGCTGCCCTGGGCCGCGGCCGTGACGGCGGTCGCCAGCAGCACGGCGGAGGCGACGAGGAGCCGGAGCGGTCGCCGACGAGCGGCGGGGCGAGGCGGAGGGGCGTCCACGGGCAGGCCTTCTCCGCCGCGATTCTGCGGGCGCCCGGAGCGGGAGTCAACCGGCGACGGCTACCGTGCGGCTGGTCGCCTCGACCGACTCCGACCCGCTGCCGCCTGGTGCGCGAGGCTACGGTGCCACGGCCGACCACGCGGCGGTGTCACTGCCGTCGAACCCGTCCGCGAACAGCAGCTGGTCGACGGTGATGGGGCCGGTGGTGACCTCCACCTCGGGGGGCGGCAGCAGGGGCAGGTCGTGGTCGCGGTCGCGCGCGGTGACCTGGTGCAGGGTGAGACGGAAGTCGCGCAGCGGCTGGCTGCTGCCGTCGGCTGCGGACAGGAGCGCGAGGTGGAAGCCCTGCGCGGCTGCGGGCGGCACCTCGAGACCGGCGCCGAGGTGGTCGAGAGAGAGCTGCTGGCAGCCCGAGCCACTCAGGTCGAAGGTCGTCACAGCCGAGACCAGCCAGTCGGCGGCCGGGTCGAAGGCGCCGTCGCCGTCGTCGCGGTAGAGGCGGAGCTCGTCGACCAGCGCGTTGGCCTGGGCGCTGTCGAGAGCGCCGCCCGACGCGGCGTCGAGACAGAAGCCGAGGGTCGACAGCTCGACCTCCGGGTCGCCGTCGCGCCCGCCGTGGGCGAGGTCGAGGCGGATCGCCGGGGCGAGCTCCGCGTCCCCGACCCAGCGGGGCGACCGGTCGGAGCCGACCCAGGAGTACTCGACGGCGACCGCCGGCAGGAGCAGCACGGCGTCGGCGGCGCCGTCGTCGGCCACTGCCAGGTCGACCGTGCCGTTGCCGTCGAGGTCGCCGACCGCGACCTCGCGCACCTGGTCGAAGAGGCCGACGGCGCTGCCCTCCCAGGTCGCCGCGCGGCCGCCGTTCAGCCACACCGCGACCGCGTCGGCGGTGAGGCCGCCGGCGACGACGTCGAGGTCGCCGTCCGCGTCGACGTCGGCGACCGCGACCGAGGACGCGCCGG
>CAYTJW010001353.1:0-1531 GCA_964438135.1 uncultured Thermoanaerobaculia bacterium | reverse complement strand
CTCGCCAACGCCGACCACGACCGGCTCATGGCGGCGCTGGCCGGGGCAGACGAGGGGGAGCGCGCCCGGCTGCTCGAGCAGCTCGAGGTCGCCCGCCGGCGGCAGGAGGAGGTCCGCGCCCGGGTGCGGGCGACCTCGCCGCGCCTGGCCGCGCTGCGCTACCCGGAGCCGCTCGACCTCGCCGGCACGCGCCGGCTCCTCGACCCCGGCACCCTCCTGCTCGCCTTCTCCCTCGGCGAGCGCGCCTCCCACCTGTTCGCGGTCGGGCCCGGCAGCGACCGCTTCGCCGTCCACCGCCTGCCGGTCGGCGCGGAGGAGCTGCGCGAGGAGGTGGCGAAGGTGCGGCGTCTGGTCGACCGGGGCCGGCTCGACCGGCAAGGCCCGGGTCGGGAGGCTGACGGCGAGCGGCTGGGCCGGACCCTGCGCTCCCTGTCCGCCACCTTGCTCGGGCCGGCGCGAGCCGAGATCGCCGCCTGTGCCCGGGTCGTGGTCGTCCCCGACGGCCCGCTCCACGAGCTGCCGCTGGCCGCGCTCGCCGACCCGGCCGGCGGCGGGGAGCGCTACCTGGTCGAGGCGAGGCCGGTGTCGGTGGTGGCCTCGGCCTCGGTCCTGGCCCTGCTCGAGCGCGACCGCCCGCCGCCGCGGCCGCCCCGGCTGGTCGCGTTCGGCGACCCGCTCTACCCGGCGGGGGGGGCGAGCGGCGAATGGCGAGCGGCGAGTGGTGGCTTCAGGCCCCTGCCGGCGACCCGGCTCGAGGTCGAGCGGCTGGCCGCCCTGTACGCGGCCGACGCCACCGTCTGGCTGGGCGCGGACGCGACCGAGGAGCGCGCGCTCGCGCTCGGCCGGGACGTGACGGTCGTCCACTTCGCCACCCACGGCCTGGTCGACGAGCTCCGCCCGCTCTCCTCGGCCCTCGCCTTGAGCATGCCCGAGCCGGCCGCCCCCGGCCGCGCGAACGGCCTCCTCGAGGCCTGGGAGGTGATCGAGCGGCTGCGACTGGACGCCGACCTGGTGACCCTGTCGGCGTGCGACACCGCCCGCGGCCGGGAGGTGCCGGGCGAGGGGATCCTCGGCCTCACCCGCGCCTTCCAGTTCGCCGGGGCGAGGAGCGTGCTGGCGTCGCTGTGGAGCGTGGCGGACGAGTCCACGGCCGAGCTGATGGCGAGCTTCTACCGCCACCTCGAGGCCGGGGCGGCCACCGACGAGGCGCTGCGCCAGGCCCAGCTCGGCTTCATCCGCGGTCGACCCGGGCCGGAGCCCGACACCCCCGGCGGTGGGCCGGACCTGTCCCACCCCTTCTACTGGGCCGCCTTCCAGCTCTACGGCGACTGGCGCTGACCGCGAGCGGCCGGTCGTCGCGCCGGCCGGCGGAGGGGGGCCACCGCCAGCCGCGGAGCCACCCCCGCGCCCGGCCGGCGACGGCACAGGGCGTGAGCCGCGCCGTGGCACTCGGATATGATGGCTGGGCGTGATCGGCGACACCCCTGGTGCGGCGCGCGGCTCGCGAGCCATGGCGCTGCTGGCGGCGCTG
>CAYTJW010001352.1:0-1531 GCA_964438135.1 uncultured Thermoanaerobaculia bacterium | reverse complement strand
CGCGTCCACGAGCGCCGCCGCCAGCACGGCCAGGTCGAGCAGCAGCGCGACTACGGCCAGGGGGGGCGCCGCGGCCGACGCCGCCAGCAGCAGCGCCGACGCCGCCAGGGCCAGGAAGGCGCGCCGCGCCAGCATCAGTGCGGCACCTCCACCGCCGCGGCCGCCTCCTCGAGCACCCGCCGTGGCGTCACCCCCTCCAGCTCCGACTCCGGCGTCAGCAGGACCCGGTGGCCCCAGCACGGCTGCAGCAGGCGCTTGAGGTCCTCGGGCCGGACGAAGTCGCGCCCCTCGAGCAGGGCCTGGGCGCGTCCCAGCTCGAGCAGGGCGAGGGCGCCGCGCGGGCTCACCGCCAGCTCCACCCGCGGGCTGGATCGCACCCGGGCCGCCAGCCGCTGCAGGTAGTCGAGGAGGCTCTCGGCGCAGTGCACGCCGCGGCTGGCCCGCCGCAGCGCCAGCGCCTCCGCGGGCGTGACGCAGGCCGGCGGCAGGTCGGGCCGGGACCAGCCGTGCAGGGTGCCGGCGACTGCCCGCCGGAAGACCTCGAGCTCGTCGGCGGCCGCGGGCAGGCCCATCTCGACCCGCAGCAGGAAACGGTCGAGCTGCGCCTCCGGCAGCGGGTAGGTGCCCTCGAACTCGACCGGGTTCTGGGTGGCGACGACGAAGAACCCGTCCGGCAGTGGGTGGCTGGTGCCGTCGATCGTCACCTGCCCCTCCTGCATCGCCTCGAGCAGGGCGGCCTGGGTCTTGGGCGGCGTGCGGTTGACCTCGTCCGCCACCAGCACCTGGGTGAAGACCGGCCCCCGCTGCAGCCGGAAGGACGAGCTCGCCGGGTCGAAGACGTTGACCCCGGTGACGTCGGCCGGCATCAGGTCGGGGGTGAACTGGATCCGCTCGAGCTCGAGCCCGAGGCTGGCGCCGAGGGCCCTCGCCAGCAGGGTCTTGCCCACCCCGGGCACGCCCTCCACCAGGACGTGGCCGCCCGCCATGTAGGCGACCAGCAGCTCTTCGGCCGCCTGCCGCTCGCCGATCACGACCTCCCCGACCGCCGTCAGGACCCGCTCCGCAACCCGGCCGACGTCGCTCATGCCCCCTCCTCCGCACCACCCGCGCCCCGCTGGCAGCGGCCCACCTGCCGCGCCAGCCCGACCAGGTCGGCCCCGCCCGCGACCCGGTCCGCATCCTCCGGGAACGACACCCGGGGGTGCAGCTCGCGAGCCCGCTCCAGCAGCACCCGCGCCGCCTGCCGGTGGTGCCCGAGGCGGTGGTGCAGGCGGCCGAGGGCGAGCAGGAAGGCGGAGGTCGAGGCGCCGACCGTCCGCGGGGCGCGCCAGGCCGGGCCCAGCCGCCGGCCGAGGGCCTGCACGCCGAGCAGGTAGCACAGGCCGAGGTGGGCGAGGAGCAGGTCGAAGGACCGCACCCCGGCGCGCTCGGCCGCGGTCTGCGGCGCGGCCAGGCCGTGGGCCCGCTCGTCGAGCAGCCAGAGGTCGTGGCGCAACGCCCGGCGCAGGCTCTCGAGCAGGTCGCCGTTGCC
>CAYTJW010001351.1:0-1532 GCA_964438135.1 uncultured Thermoanaerobaculia bacterium | reverse complement strand
GCGCGGCGACGAGCGCCAGCAGCCCGGCCGCGACGCCGGACCGCGCCAGGACGATCGCTCGCCCCGCCCTCACGGCGGCGCCCCGAGCGCGTCCAGCGCCGCCTCCAGGTCGGCCCCCTCGCGGCGCCGGCAGGCGTCGGCGTGGAACAGGGCCACGGCGCAGCACATGTAGAGACCGACCGCCTGGCTGGCGAGGGCGCCGAGAACGGTCTGCGGCACCTGCAGCAGCAGCCAGGCCGTCTCCAGGTCGGCCCCGCCCTGCGCCCCGGCCATGGCCCGCAGCGCGACCACCTGGAAGGCGACCGCGAACGGCATCTGCACCGCCAGGCTGACGGCGTAGCTGAGCAGGTAGCCGACGAAGCCGATCACGGCCAGTCGGGCCACCGGGTGGCGGTGGAGCACCCGCTCCGGGTGGTGCAGCATCAGCTCGGCCGAGCGGCGGAAGGCGGCGGTGCCGTGCACCCCCTCGACCACCATCACCGGCACGACCAGCCCGAGCACGGCGCCGACCGCCAGCCCAGGCAGGCAGCAGGCCAGGCTCGCCAGGCCCACCACCACCGCGTACAGCAGCAGGGTGCCGCAGACCCGGGGCCGCAGCGCCCACGCCCACCCCTGCCGGTGGCGGCCCGAGACCACGGCGCTGGCGCCGGCGAGCATGACCGCGTTGCCGAGCCCGAGCACCAGGACGTAGACCAGGAACGCGGCGCCGAAGCCGGCCAAGGACCCCAGCGACGGGTCCGAGGGACCGTGGACCGAGCCGAAGCCCATGATCGAGCCCTGCGCCACCGCCATCAGCGCCGCGGCCAGGCCCACCGGCACGGCCACCGGCGGGTAGAGGCGGAGGAACTGGCGCCGCGCCAGGCGCAGCGCCTCGTCCAGCAGCAGCCGCAGCGGCAGGGTGCGGACCATGGCGGCCGGCTGGTGGCTCACGGCCGCCGGCCCCCCGCCGGGCGCGCCGGCGCCAGGGCCAGGCGCAGGAACACCACCTCCAGGGAGAGGCCGACCGCCACCTTGGCCGCCGCCGGCAGGGCGGGCGACGGCGACACCAGGGCCTCGACCAGGCCCAGCAGCAGGAACCAGGGCAGGCACCCCACCAGCACGACCAGCGCCCGCCGCGCCGCCTCGCCGACCACCTCGCCCCGCGGCCGGTCGACCGCCACGACGACGGCGCGACCCAGGCCCAGACCGGCCCCGGCGCAGACCACGATCAGGGTCAGCTCGAGCGGGCCGTGGGCGGCGACGAACTCGAGCAGGGCGCCGGTCATGCCGTAGTGGAGCGTCACGCCGATCACCGCGCCGAGGACGAAGCCGTTGAGCAGGCAGGCGTACAGGGCGCCGAGGCCGGCCACGGCGCCGCCGGCCCAGGCGGTCAGGGCGACGGACATGTTGTTGGTGGCGATGGCCGAGGAGGACACGGCGGGCGGCACGGTCGTGGTCAGGACCTCGGTCCACAGGCGGCCGTCCCTGAGGTCGGCCACCCGCTCCGGCCCGAGGATCGCGCCGGCGGTCTGCGGCAGCGTGGCGGCCACGGT
>CAYTJW010001350.1:0-1535 GCA_964438135.1 uncultured Thermoanaerobaculia bacterium | reverse complement strand
GGCCCTACCTCTTCCCGGTCTCCGGCACCGCCGGCCTGGTCGGGCTGGCCATGGCGCCGGGGCTTCCCGCGGCGCGGCTGGCGGTCGCCTTGGCGGCGTTCTCCCTCTCCTACGGCCTGGGTCAGGCCCTCACCGACTGCTTCCAGACCGACACGGACGCCCTCTCCTCACCCTATCGCCCGCTCGTCCAGGGGGTGATCAGCCGCCGCCAGGTGCTGGCCGTGTCCCTGGCCGGCCTGGGGGCCTGCGGGGCGACCCTGGCGGTGCTCAACCCCCTCAACCTGCTCCTGGCAGGGCTGGCGGTGCTTGGGCTGGTGGCCTACACCCCGCTCAAGCGGCGGTGGTGGGGCGGACCGCCCTGGAACGCGTGGGTCGTCGCCCTGTTGCCGGTGATGGGGGCCCTGTGCGGCGGCGCGTCCCTGGCCGTCGTGGCGCAACTGCCGGGGATGGCCCCGGCTGCGGCCAGCGTGTTCTGCACCTACGCGGTCTTCGTCGTGCTGGGCTACTTCAAGGACATCTCCGCCGACCGCGCGACCGGCTACGACACCCTGGTGGTCCGCTTCGGCTGGGCGGAGGGTGTCGCGGTGAGCGCCGGCCTGGCGGTGGCGGGCCTGGTCGCGTCGGCGCTGGTGGTGGCGAGCTCCGATCTGCCGGCGCGCCTGGGCACGGCGACGCTCTCCACCGAGGCGGCGGTCGCCCTGTGGTGGCTGGGGGCGGTGCTGCTCGTGCGGGCTCACCTGCGGATGCTCGAGACCCGCGACGAGCACCGCGCTCACCCCGCCATCGCCGACTGCGTGCGGGGCTTCGTGCTGCTCCACCTGGGCGAGGCGGTGGCCCTGCGACCCGACCTGGCGGTGCCCGCGGCGGTGCTGGCCCTGGCGGCCGAGCTGGCGCTGCTGCGCCGGCCCGAGACGGAGCAGATATGAGCACCTTCGTGCTGCTCAACCCCGCTGCCGGCGGGGGCCGCGGGCAGCGGCGCTGGGAGCGGGTGGCCGGCGTGGTGGCGGGGCCGTGCCGGGTAGCGCGCCTGGCCCCGGGCTGGGAAGCCGACCTCGAGGCCGCCATCGGCGACGGGGTCGGCCTGCTGCTGGCGGCGGGCGGCGACGGCACGGTGGGGACGCTGGTCGACGCGGCCCTGCGGGTCACGGGTGGGCGAGCCGAACGGCTGGTCCTGGGTGCAGTGGGGCTGGGCTCCAGCAACGACTTCCACCGGCCCCGCGCCCGGCAGGTGGCGGGAGTGCCGCTGCGGGCGGACCCGACCACGGCGACGTGGCGGGACCTCGGGCGCGCCCGGTGGTGCGAGTCGGGCGGCAGCTGGCGCGAGCGCGTGTTCGTGGTGAGCGCGTCGCTGGGTCTGGTGGCCGAGGGCAACGCATGCTTCGGCGGGCGCGGGGTCGTGACGCGCGGGCTGCGCCGGTGGTGCACCCCGGCCGCGATCGGCCTGGCCACCGTGCGGGCCCTGGTCGGCCACCGCAACCTGGCGGCGCTCCTGGACGGCTGCCCGGTCGAGATCACGGCCCTGTGGGTCGCCAAGA
>CAYTJW010001349.1:0-1539 GCA_964438135.1 uncultured Thermoanaerobaculia bacterium | reverse complement strand
GTCGACCGGGCCGGGACGGTCTGGACCACCACCCCAGGCGCGGCCGCCGGCGGCACGCCCGCGGCCACCAGCAGCGGGACCGACAGGGCGGCGCGCGCCAGCGGCAGGCGGTCTCGGGTCACGGCTCCTGCGCCACGCCGACCACCGCCACCGAGCAGGGGACCAGCCCGCTCGCGTCGACCGTGACCCGCTCGGCCACCAGCAGGACGTCGACCGCGACGGCGTCGCCGAGGTCGGGCGGCAGCTCGACCGAGAAGGCCTGCTCGGCCGGGCCGGAGGCTGAGACCTCGAGGCGGGCGGTGGCGCCGCCGCCCGCGGACGGCACGGTCAGGGTCACCTCGAGCGGGTAGGCGAGGGGCGCCTCGGCGCAGCGTCGCAGCTGCAGGGACAGGCGTCGGGCGTCCGGCTCGCGGCGGAGGAACAGAGCCCCGGTGCGGCCCATGGCCCCGGTCGCCGGGTCGATGCCGCAGACGAGCTGGGTGGTGTTCCCGCCCCCGGGGACGAACCGCGGCTGGAGCTGGCGGCCGACGTTCTCGCGCAGGGCCCGGTCGCCGTCCTGCCGCCAGCTCCCATCGCCGGCCGCACGCCACTCGACCGCTGCCGTCGGCTCGCCGACGGCCGGCTCCAGCTCGGCCCAGCCCAGCCGGGGCGCGAGGGCCTGGTACACCAGGCGGGCGTGGACCTGGTGCGCGGCGGGGTTGGGGTGGCCCCACGGTGGCGGGTTGACCCAGGGCGGGCCGGCCAGCTCGGGCGGGGCGACGAGGTACGAGGCGTCGAGCCCGGACTCGCCCACCAGGGAGCGGACCAGGCCCGGCGGCCAGGGCCCGGCGAAGAGGACCAGGGCCGGCACCCCGCGCGCCTCGAGGCGCGCCGTGACCCCGGCCAGAGCGGCCATGGCCCGGCGCCACCGCGCGCGGTAGAGGTGGGAGTCGAAGACCCGGCTGCGCAGCTCGAGCGGCACCGGGCAGCCGAAGTCGTCGACCAGCTGGCCGGCGTGACCCAGGGAGCCGTTGGGGAGCACGGTGTGGGAGCTGTTGACGTCGTTGACCGTGGGGCAGAAGACCACCGCGTCGGGCCGGAGCTGGTCCGAGTAGGTCGCGAGGGCCGCGACCTCGTTGAGGAGGTTGTAGCCGGGCAGGGCCAGGGACCAGGCCTCGACCGGCCGCGGCGAGCGGCCGTGCGCCGCGACCAGGGCCTCGAGCTGGCGCGGGAAGGCCTGCGCCTCGTCGACGCCGAGGCCGAAGGCCCAGGAGTCGCCGACGAAGACCACGCGCAGGGTGCCGGCCGCCTTGTCTACCGGGCCGGCCCGGTAGCCGAGCGAGTTGGCGACGAACGACGAGCCCCAGGCCTCGACCGGCTGGTCGGGCCTGAGGGTGTAGCCGATGGCCGGGTCGGCGAGGGCGGTCTGGAAGACGCCGGGGCTCGAGGCGAGCAGCTCCCGGGTCAGCCGGCGCCGGTCGGCCTCGCCGAGCGACTCGGCGGTCAGCGGCCCGCCCCCGCGCGCCCGCAGCCAGGCGACGCCGAGGACGGCGCTCGAGC
>CAYTJW010001348.1:0-1539 GCA_964438135.1 uncultured Thermoanaerobaculia bacterium | reverse complement strand
AGGCCGGGACGCCCGAACCGGCGTTCGAGCTCGGCCGCCAGCACGGCCACCGTCGGCCGCAGGTCGACCCAGCCCCCGGCCTCGCCGCGAGCGACCGAGCGGGCCGGCACCGGGGTCACGCCGTGGTCGGAGGTCAGGGCCACGACCAGGCGGTCGCGACCGACCCGCCGCTCGAGCCGGTCGAGGAGCTCGCCGAGCTCCCGGTCGACGCGCATCACCTGCTCGCGCACCTCCCAGCTGTCCGGGCCCCAGGCGTGGCCGATCGAGTCGAGCGCCGACAACCCGACCAGGAGCAGGTCCGGCACCTCGTCGGTGCCGAGGTCGACCGCCTCGACCCCGGCCATGGCCATCTCCAGGGTCAGCTGGTCGACGAACGGCGTCAGCTCCAGGGCGTGGGCCAGGACCTCCCCGTCCGCCGGCAGCCGGTGGGGGAAGGCCCGGCCCATGCCGTACGGGTCGCACTCCCACGGCGCGTCGTCGGGGTCCAGCCCGGGGCCCGCCGCCGGGGGTCGCTCGGCCACCCAGGTGGCCCCGGCGAAGTCGCTCGCGTCACGGTTGTTCTGCTCCTCCACCCAGGCCGGCAGGGCGGTCGCGTAGTGGGTGCTGGTGGTGAACCGGCCGCTGTCCCGCGAGTACCAGTACACCTGCCGCGACCGGTGGCCGCCCATCAGCACCGACACGCGGGGCTTGCCCGAGACCACCAGGACCCGTGCCTCCGGCTCCGCCGCCAGCAGCCAGTCGCACAGGGTGTCGGCCTCCAGCTGCCGCGGCGAGGCGCCCCGGCCGCCGTCGAGCTGCCGCACCCCGCGGTCGGACACCGCCCCGACCGTGACCCCCGCGCCGCGGTCCGGCCACTTGTTGTCGACCACGCCGTGGCCGGAGGGGAAGCGGCCGCTGAGCAGGGTGGCGTGGCCGACCGCAGTGGTGGTCAGTGCGTGCTCGTGGCGGGCGGCGGTGAACACCGCCCCCTGCTCGAGGAGGCGGTCGAGCCCGCCGTCGAGGTCGGCGCGGAAGCGCTCGACGTAGTCGGCCCGCATCTGGTCCACCACCGCCACCACCACCAGCCGCGGCCGCGGTGGCTGCGCCGGCGCCGCGCCGCACCCCGCCGCCAGCGCGGCCGCCAGGCCGCACAACCGCCCCCCCCACCGGCTCGAGCCCATCGCCCCCGTCCTCCGCGGCGGCAGGCTAGCCGATCGGCCGGGGCGGCGCAAACCGGGTCGCCGGCCGCCGCGGCAGTGCTATCGTGGGCGCGGGAGACTGCACCATGGCGGCGACGCGCCCCGATGTCGACAGCTCGGCCTGCTACCTGGTCCGCGGCGGCAACCCGATCGGCGGCGAGGTCGTGCCGAGGGGGAACAAGAACGCGGCGCTGCCGCTGATCGCCGCCAGCCTGCTCGCGGACGGCCCGCTCCGCCTCGACAACGTGCCCGACATCCTCGACGTGGCGGCCATGCTCGAGCTCCTCGGCGGGCTCGGCAGCTCGGTGCGGCGCCCGGGTCGCGGCTCCGTGGAGCTCGAGGCCGCGGCTGTCCCCGACCA
>CAYTJW010001347.1:0-1540 GCA_964438135.1 uncultured Thermoanaerobaculia bacterium | reverse complement strand
GCCCAGCGCCGCCCGCCGGCCGCAGGCGCCGAGCTCCTGGCCGTGCACCAGGACCGCCGTCTCGCCCACCGGCGGCAGCTCGAGCTCGGTGCCGGCCGGGGCGGTGGCGACCGAGTGGGCCAGGCCGAGCAGGCCGAGCGCGGCCTCGACCAGGCCGGCCGGGAGCAGCCCGACCTCGGGGGGCAGCACGATCGACTCCGGCGACAGCGGGATGCCGAGCTCGCCCACCCCGGCCACCAGGCGGAAAGAGGCGTCGACCGCCCCCGAGGTGTTGAACGCGCTGGCCGTGACCCGGCCGGTGCGCAGCGCCTCCAGGTGCCAGGACACGCTGGCGCTGTCCCCGGGCGCGAGCTCGGCGACCGCCCGCCCCGGGCCCGCCGGGTCGTCCAGGCGCACGCCGGAGAGCGAGCCCAGCGGCAGCTCGAGGCGCAGGTCGTAGACCGGGGTGGCGGAGACGTTGCTCGCCACCACCACCAGGTCGTAGCCCTCGCCGGACCGCACCGTCGCCGGGTGGTAGAAGGTCATGGCGAAGCGCGGGTCGCGCACCACGACCACCCCCGGCACCTGGCCGCGCAGCTCGGCCGGCTCGCCGCTGGCCAGGCCGCGCAGCTCGCCGTCGAGGGCCACCTGCAGCAGGTGCCGGCCCTCCGCCGTGCCCTCGACCAGCCAGGTCGCCTGGCCGGCGGCCCCGGCCACGACCACGGCCAGGTCGTCGGCGGTTCCCGCCTCCAGGTCCGGACCCGGGTCGACCACCGCCACCGGCTCGCCGGGCACGGTCGGCGGCTCGGTCCGCGCCAGGCGCAGGCCGTCGCCGGGCAGGGTGATCGCGGCGACGAGGTCGGCGAGCTTGATGCCCGAGCCCGCGAGGGCCGCGTTCTGCACCACCAGGATGACGGCGAAGTGCTGGTGCAGGAAGGTCAGGTCGGTGGGGATCACGAGGAAGCCGGTCAGGCCGTGGCCACCGGCCGGCTCGAGCCCCGGGACCTCCGGCAGGTGCAGGTCCCCCACCTCGAGCACCACCGGCCGCACCTGCGGCACCGGCGCGTCCGGCTGGTCGACCGCGGGCAGCGGCAGCTGGTAGGGGTCCTGGGGCGGCAGCACCACCGCCCCGTCGGGCCCGAACAGGACGTCGAACGGGACCTCGAGCTGCCCCCCGGCGAGGGCGAAGCCGACCGTGTAGTGCCAGGTGCTGTAGCTCGAGGAGTCGAGGGCGACGCCGAGGGCGGCCATCTCGGCCGGGGTCAGCGGCCGGGAGGTGACCGACGCCACCACCAGGCGGTGGACCTCGACCTCGACCTCGTCCGGCTCGGCCGCGGCGACGATGCGGCCGCCGTCGACCAGCCGCAGGCCGGTCAGACGGTAGAGGCCCTCCGTGGCCAGACCCGGCAGGCGCAGCGGCTCGCCGGGCACGGCGGTCAGGGAGAGGGGGTCGGCCAGCCCTGGGCCCGAGAGCTCGCCGGTGACGCGCAGGCCGGGCGGGACCTGCGCCGGCGACAGGTCGCCGAGGCGGGTCCAGACCACGGTCGGCCGGCCGGGGTCG
>CAYTJW010001346.1:0-1540 GCA_964438135.1 uncultured Thermoanaerobaculia bacterium | reverse complement strand
GTCCCGGCCACGGACAGGAAGCGCATGAGGAACGGCGCCGCGGCGAGGATCAGCAGCCCCGCCCGCCGCAGGCCGCCCGAGCGCCGGGCGAGCACGAGGCCGAGGTCGTCGAGCTTGACGATGGCGGCCACGAGGCCGTAGACGCCGACCGTCATGAGGACGGCGATGCCGGCCAGGACCGCGACGCGGGTGGCGAAGGGGTGGGCGGCGACGATGCCGAGGGCGATGGTCACGATCTCGGCCGAGAGGACGAAGTCGGTGCGCACCGCGCCCCGGATACGGTCCCGCTCGAACGCCACCAGGTCGGTCTCGGTCGCCAGGGCGCGGGTGAGCTCGGCGCGGCGGGCCTCCGCCTCCTCCGCCCGGTGCAGGAAGCGGCGCGCGAGCTTCTCGACCCCCTCGAAGCAGAGGAACGCGCCACCCGCCATGAGCAGCGGCTTCACCGCCCACGGCGCCAGGGCGCTGATCGCGAGGGCGGCGGGGACGAGGATCGCCTTGTTGACGAGCGAGCCGCGGGCGACCGCCCACACCACCGGCAGCTCGCGGTCGGCGCGCACGCCGGTGACCTGCTGGGCGTTGAGGGCGAGGTCGTCGCCGAGCACGCCGGCGGTCTTCTTCGCCGCCACCTTGGTGAGGATGGCGACGTCGTCGAGGACGGTGGTGACGTCGTCGATCAGGGCGAGGAGGGAGGTGCCGGCCATCGCTCGCTCGGGGCCTGCCGCCGCGGCGTCAGGCCTGCGCCGGCCGGCCCGGGTACTGGCAGCCGCAGTAGCCGCAGCCGAGCACGGTCTGGCCCTTGACCGGCGCGTCGAGCACCGCGCCGCAGTTCGAGCAGCGGGTCGGGAACTCGAGCCGGGTCTCGGCCACCTGCTCGACCGCCCCCTGCCAGCGCTGGCGGGCGACCTCGCCGGACAGCACCGCCTCGACCAGGGCGTCGAGCTCCTTGGCCGTGCCGGCCTCCACCTCGAAGGTGGTGGTGCGCTGCCCCCTCGCCCCGGCGGTCCACTCGAGGGTCAGGATCTGGTCCTTGATCAGGAAGCCCTTGGTCGAGTCGACGCTGCTCTTGAGGTGGCCGATGGGCTCGTCCACCCAGCACTTCTGGATCTTCTCCTTCTCGGCGGCGAAGACCAGCAGCTTGCGCTTGGTGACCTTCTCCTCCCGCTGCTCGAAGCGCAGGCGGTGGTCGGTGAGGAGCAGCAGGCCCTCCATCTTCTCTCCGCCCGGCGGGTCGAGCCAGGTGACGCGGGTGGCGGCGAGCGGGCTCTCCTCCGGCGTCATGTCGAAGGAGCGTGCGTCGAAGGCGTCGAGAACGCGGTGGACCTCCTTGAGCCGCCGGTCGAGGGCGTCGAAGGGCTCGGTGAAGGGCTTGGTGTAGGCGGTGACGCGCTGCTCGGCCTCGCGCACGGCGGCCTCGAGCGCCTCCGCCTCCCGCTCCAGGCTCTCGACCCGGTGGATCACGCCGGCGAGCTGCGGCTCGCGCGCCAGCCAGCGCGCCTCGCGCGTCGCCTCGTCGACCCGCGGCCGCAGCCTGGCCGTCGCC
>CAYTJW010001345.1:0-1545 GCA_964438135.1 uncultured Thermoanaerobaculia bacterium | reverse complement strand
CCGGCCGCTTCCCCGGGGGCCAGAACCTCCTCTTCCAGGGCCTCTGGACTGACCCAGTCACCGGCCTCAGCTACGCACGTGCACGATGGTACGACGCGAGGAATGCGTCGTGGCTCTCAGAGGACCCGCTCCTCGACGTCGACTCGCCCAACCTCTACGCGTTCGTCGGCTGGGCGCCGCATATGGGAACGGATCCGCTCGGAAGGGTGAGGGCCCTTGGACCTAGGGTTGGCCCGAGCGTGCAGGAGCAACAGGATGCCGCCGCAGCTCATTGGCAGAAGGTCGGCGAGTCTCTAGATGAGCTTCGGTGGGAACTTGGCTGGAATGTCCTTGAGAACAACATCGGCGACACCAGCTACAGGCGCGATGTGCTCACAGGGATGGCTGCGGTTCCTTGGCATTTCGGCATGACTGTGTTGAACGCTCTTGGCGCCGGCATGACGGCATCCGGTATGGACATGATGCCCAACCCGGCGATCATCACCGTCGAGGGACCGGCGGCGGTTTCTGCTGTCACCAAGGGTGCCGGGTTGGTGGACGACGCCGCAAACCTCGCTGACGACGCGGTGAGGCTGGCGGACGATGTCGCGGCTGTCGGGGACGATCTCGCCAACACGGTAGACGATGCTGCCAAGTACGCTGACAACGCACTCGTAGCAGATGATGCGCGTGTACCGGCCTCCGAACCGTCGGGTGCCGGTGAGTACAGGGACGTTCGGGGCCATCATGTCCATGCAAAGGCCGCATTCCGGGGAAACCCGACCTACGACCTGGAGACCGGGTTCTCCATCAGCCAGGAGTTCATGGAAAGCCGCGGTTGGAGCCATCAGGATATGACCTCTGCCCAACGTCGTCTGTTTGACGAGCTCGCAGCGAGTGGCAAGGCAAACGTCATGAGGGAACATACTCGGATAGCCGTGGAGGCCCTCAAGGCAGGGGGTGCGACGGAAGCCGAAGCGCGAGCGATTGTCGTGGACTCGCTGCGCAACCTGATAGCGCAGGGCGTCCGCAAACCAACGCGGATTCCCTGGAACTGAGGAGATGCATCGATGCAGGACGAACCCCTCGACAGGCTTGGGCAGATCCTGATGGGCCGTGTGCGGGACAAGGCGATCGCAGACTGGGATCGCATTCTCGACGGTCGAATGAAGGGCGAGACGGCGGAACTGGTGCGGAGCGAGCTCGGTGCCGTCGCACCAGGAGCCAAGACCTTCCTACATTGGGTACTTCCCCGAATTGTAGACACCACCCTGCACCATCTCCTCTGGACCTTGGAGCAGGAGCGGTCGTTGAGGCTGGGTGTCGAGGCTGAGGGCAGCTCTGTTCCAGATGTCTCGGCCGTAAGTGATGGCCTCGCTGGCGAGCTCTATGGCTCCAAAGGATGGATAGCGCGATTCAGTGCTCAGCGGCACGAAGAACGACCCTCTTGATGGGGGCTCAGGGCCGGCGATCCAGCTGTGCTCCGCAATAATTCCGCCGCCGCCGGAGACGGGTGCTGGAGGGGTGGGGTGGGGGCGGATCGCGACCAGGGGGAGGGCTCCGAGA
>CAYTJW010001344.1:0-1545 GCA_964438135.1 uncultured Thermoanaerobaculia bacterium | reverse complement strand
GGCCAGGGTCCTTCCGCGTCGAGTACGGGCGCTCGGCGGCGGTGGTCCCAAGGAGGGGAGGCGGGAGGTCGCTGCCTGACTGGTTGCGGGAGCGCCTCGAAACCGGCAACAACTTCAACAAGCTCCACCAGTTTGACTATCCGTACCGGGAGTTGGCGATCGAAAGGGCTGGTGTCTCTGGGGAGTACTTCTGGCTTGACGCCTATCGGCCAGGTTCGGAGATCGTCTCCCGCAAGTTCAGTCAACTTGGCAGTGTGCGGGCAAGCACAGCCATCGGCTACGTTCGCGAGTTGGCGAGGAAGTACCCCGTAGGGGTGCGGATCGCAAGCACCGAATCAGTGCCCTTCGAACTAAGAGGACAGGTACTTCGCGGCACCCCGATCTTGGAAGTGCCCATCCAACGGATACCAGTGCCTCAGGTTGTCATTGGTGTTGCCGACGAGCTTGGTGTTGTCATCCGTGATGTTACTGGGAGGGTCTACTGATGGCCCAAGTGCTGTACTGCAACCGTTGGAACCGTGTCAGGCGGACGCAGGCTGGTTCCTTTTCGGAAGAGGAGGCTCGGCGTCGGTACTCAGCTGGCGAGTCACTCTGTGTGGTCGTTCTCGACTGGAACGGGGTTCCGACCGGTTTCGTTGAGGTTGGAGGAGGAAGTTATGGTGTGGGTTTTCTGGACCGACTTCTTCGGCAATACCTCGATTACGTCTTCGAGGAATGCGAGGACCGGCTGTTCCTCTCGCAAGCGATCCACATGCAGTATTTAGGAGACTCGCTCACGCCTGATGAGACCCTTCACTTCGTGTTCAAGCGTGATGGAACGACGACGATAACCCAAAGCGCTGGCGGCAAGGCCGCTAGCGAGCGCCATGAGTCTACAGACATGTCCAAGAACTGGGAACCGCGTCCGGAATTCGAGGACATTCCGGTCCTGCTGCGAGAGAACAGGTGACAGTTCGGTGCCTGGCCCAACGAGCTTGACGATGTCTGAGGTGACTGGATTGACGGTTGCGGAGTCGACCACAAAGCTGCGGCCAAGCCGAGGCGCGGCGGCGCTCGCCTTCGTCGTTGCGATTCTCGCAGCGGCGCTCGGGTCGTGGGCGGACGCCGCTGCCAGTAGGGCGCACCTCGGCCAAGGCGGCGCGGCGCGGCTCTGTGCTACGACCACGGACCTTGAGGTACGACCATCCCCAGACACCTCGAGCGCGGACATCGAGGCCGGCGAGCCCTGGGCCGTCAGCCAGTTGCCCGGCGCCGCAGCGAGCCTGCGCGAGGACCACTGCGGCGATGTCCCAAAGAGTGGGTTGAGCCGTGGCGCCCAGCTCCGCCAGCAGTACGCGGGCCGGTTCGACGAGTACATGCGCTTCCGTGGGCAGGGGCTGGGTAGGACTGCGTCCGAAGCCAAATGGCTGATGCAGGCCTACGAGAACGGGCGAAGGATGGGACATCACTTCCCTGTTTCACGGCAGCTCGCCGGTCAGTGGGGTTTCTCGGTCCTAACCTGAGCGATTCGCGGGTTGGACGGCAGCGCAGGGGGCTGGGGTGTGG
>CAYTJW010001343.1:0-1547 GCA_964438135.1 uncultured Thermoanaerobaculia bacterium | reverse complement strand
GGCGACCGGCAGCACCGCGCGGGCGAGCAGCCCCCGGCGCGCCCGGACCCGTGCCAGCCGGCGCTGGGCCGCAGCCAGGTCGGTCAAGGCGTTGAGGGGCTGCAGGCCCTGCGGCGTGCGGGCGATGACCAGGTGGACGCCGCAGTCGGGGTGCACCGACAGGCCCCACGGCAGGTACTCGGGCAGCGGCCGGAAGTCCGCCGCACTGAAGCCGTGGCGCGGCCCGGCCCGGCACAGCGCCTCCACCGTCTCCTCCCGGTCGACCTCGCAGCCCGCCGGCAGCTGGTAGTGCCCGGTCGGCGCGGCGGTGGCAAAGGTCAGGTTGACCAGCCCGTCGCCGAGGCTCAGGTGGTGGTCGAGGAGGCTCGGCAGCTCGGCCAGGTTGAGCCGGCTGACGGTGCAGTTGAGCCCCAGCTCGAGCCCGGCCGCCAGAACGTGCCGGATGGCGGCTCGCTTCTCCTCGAGGTGGGGCCGGCCGAGGGCGCGCAGCGTCTCCTCGTCGAGCGAGTCGAGCTGCAGGCAGACCCGAGCCAGGCCGCTCCGCCGCAGCTCGGCCGCCAGCCGCGGCTCGCGGCCGAGGCGGAGGCCGTTCGACACCACGCCCACCGACAGCCCCATGGCGCTGAGGCGGGCGACGACGGCGTGCAGCTCGGGGTGCAGGGTCGGCTCGCCGCCGAACAGGTGCAGCAGGCGGCCGCCCGCACCCCGCACCTGCTCCGCCCGCCGGCACACCTCCTCGAGCGGCAGGTGGCTGCCGTCGCCGCGGCCGGAGGTGTCGGACGCGCACACCGCGCAGCTCGAGTTGCAGGCGGTGGTGACCGAGACGTAGTTGAGCACGAAGCGGAGGCCGGCCGGGGGCGGTTCCTCGGGGCGCACGCACGAGCGCCGCCGGAGCTCGAGGTAGAGGTCGGCGTTGCCGGACAGCCGCCACTCGCGGTCGCCGCGCGGGCACCGGACCACGCCGAAAACCGCGCCCTGGCGCTCCACCACGACGGCGTCGTGCCGCTCCTCGCACTCCGGGCACAGGGCCCGCGTCCGGGTCACGACGCGCACGCCAGCCTCCCGCTCTGCCCTTCCTCACAGCAGGGCACCAGCCGGCCGTCCCGCACCACCGCGGTCGGGCAGTAGGCGCAGCGCACCAGCCGGCCGTCCGCCGCCTCGACCGGCCCGTGGTCGTAGACCACGATCTTGTGCTCGAGCCGGGCACCGGGCCGCGCGAGCCGGGCGACGAACCGGGCCAGCGCGGCCGGACGGCCGGTCGCCAGGCCGTTGACGGCGGTCCGGACCAGGGTCACGGCGGCGTTCTGGCGGGTCTTGTGGACGAAGCGGCCGCGCAGGAGGCGCGGCAGGCGCAGCAGCAGGGAGTCGTCGCGCCCGGCCCGGAACGGGAATCTCGTCGCGCCGGCCGCGGTCCGCGCCACGGGCACGAAGTAGGACAGCCAGACCGTGCCGTCGCCGCGCTGGTCGGGGATGAACGAGACCGGCTCCAGGTCCCTCCGGCGGCGCCGCAGGGCGGCCACGTCCCCGACCGACCCCCCGCCCGCCGC
>CAYTJW010001342.1:0-1549 GCA_964438135.1 uncultured Thermoanaerobaculia bacterium | reverse complement strand
CTCAAGGGGGCTCCCATTCGAAGCACGGCGACCGTCATAAGGCCCCTTGGGATGACGCGCAAGCATCTTCCGAAGCTGCTCTCGTTGAGCCCCAGTGACATCGCTCAAGAGGGCTTCGAGATATGTTCGAGCCTCGCTACCCTTCAGGGCCACGAGAGCTCGCGCCGCAGCCATTCGCAGCTCGGGCTCGCCCAGCAACGCGAGAAGCAGAGGAACCGCCTCGACGGCTCCAAGCCTCCCCAGCGCTACCACCAGCATTTCCCGCGCCTGTCCATGCCTCTCTTGTCCTGTAAGTGCAAGCAGACACGGAATATCTTCCTTCCTAGCCATCACAGCTATTGCGTTCGCCACGGCCCACTTCACCTGCATCTGACTCCGGGTGGCGGCGTCGCTCGAGGAGAACTCCTGGACCAACGCACCGAATGCCGCAGCCCTGGCTTTCCTTGCGGACAGCGCCCGAGCAATACCCTCCTTCATCCGATCGGACTTGACACGGACCAGCCACGTCGCCAGCACCGGAAAGGCAGCATCGGGCGTTTCCGCCCTGTTGACAAGATCATAGACGCTGTCAACCGCCACCCCTGCAGACCGGAGAGACGCGCACACTGCCTGGTTCTCGCGAGCGTCGAAGGTCACGGCAGACTCCTGCGCAGTTCGATCAACCCCTCGTCGACCAACTGCTGGAGAGGTCCGGAGAGCCGTGTTCTGTCTCGCACCTCCAGGATGAACGCCCGATCGGTATCGCGGCAGTAGCTTAGGAAGTCCCTGAGCTGGGAGGTGTTGCTTACTCGAGCAGCGTTCTTGACCTCTCGCAGAGTCACCTCAGTCAGCTCATCTGGGATGCGGAAGGTCGCAGTGCCACTCGCTGATGGAATCCTCGTCTTGTTCCCGCTGATGCCAGCAGCTCGTTCTCCCGCCTGTCCAAGCCGGACGGACTCCTCTCCTCCCCTCTTGAGCGCATCGGCCGCCTCATCGACAGCGCCGAGCACTCCCCTTCCACTTGCCGAGAGCCTGTCGACCGCCGACTCGAGCATGCCGACCGCGCCGCGGAGGCCCTTGCCTGTCACCACGGGGAGGACCGCCCCGGCCCCGGCTTGGACCCGGCCGAAGCGCGTCAGCCGCTCCCCGCTCATGGGGTCGGTTCCGGTCCAGGCAGCGGCTGCGTCGACGAGGTCTCCGCCGAAGGACATCCGCGTGCCGATGTCGACGCCGCGCTCGATTACGTCTGCCACTGGCCCAGCGGTATCGCGCACCACCTCGCCGATCACGCGGAGTGAGGGGTTGTCACCAGCACCCGGCGCGAAACCCGCCTGCTCGCGCACCGCCGCGATGACGGCGGCGTCCTTCACCCACCTGTGCCGGGCGTGGTCGTCGAGGTCGATGCTGTAGACCAAGCCCTGGCTGTTGACCTGGTACCAGCCGCCCTCGTGCTTGTAGAGCGGGGTGCTCGGGTCGGCGAGGGCGTTTCGGGGCAGGACCAGTCCGAACGGATCGGTGACGTTGAGCCCGTCGTACCCGAAGGCTTGGTACAAGTCAGCACGCCACCGCG
>CAYTJW010001341.1:0-1550 GCA_964438135.1 uncultured Thermoanaerobaculia bacterium | reverse complement strand
CCTGGCGCAGCTCCACGGCGAGCTGGAGCTGGTGTTCACGGTGCCGCCGAGCCGGGTGCCGGCGTTCGAGCACGAGGCGGCGGCCCAGGGTTTCGCGCCTCTCCGCCTCGGCCATGTCACCGAGGACCAGGCGCTGATCGTCGACGGCCGGGAGGTCGACGGCGCCGCCGTGCGCAACCTCGCCCACACCGCCGGAGGCGACCTCCGCCGCTACGTCGCCGGGCTGGTGCGGCTGGTGGGTGGTTGGCCTGGACTCGCGCCGAGCGACAGGCCAGAGGTCGCTTCGCTCTCGGCAGGGAGGTCCCCATGTCACGGATGACCGCGTGGTCCCGATGGCCTTCCGTCGCGGCCCTTGCCGCGGCCCTGGCGCTGGCGCCCGCCGCGCGCGTCGCGCCGGTCGATGGCGCGGCGACGCCGGACGAGCTGCTGCGGGGCTTCCTGGCCGCGGTCGAGACCCACTCCTACGAGGCCATGGTCGCCCCCTTCGTCGCCCAGGGCGGGGAGGTCGCGGCCGGGGTCGCGGGCATCGAGGCCGAGGCGAGGCTCGAGCTCGACAGGCTGACCGAGGCCCTGGGGCCGCGGCTCAGCCAGGGGTACGACGCCGTCTTCCTGGGTCAGCTCAGGCAGGGCGACTACGAGATCTACCTGTGGAAGCTCGAGTACCGGGACGGCGGCGACGACGACCTCGCCTGTGCGGTGTTCACCGGCGGGGCGATCCGCGGCTTCACGGTCCGGACGCCGTCCTACCTGCTGGCACACTGACGGGTGGAGACGGGCGGCCGCGGGGGGCTGCCCTGAGACCCGAGACCCGCGCCCTGCGCGGCAGTGGCGGAGGAGGCAATGGCGGCCCTCCCGGGCCGCGGCCTGCCCCTCGCTGCCGCCGCGGGGCATCACCGGTCCTTCACCGGCGCGTCACGACACGGCGCGCCTTCGGCCCCACGTTGGAGGCATGGGAGCAGGAGGAGGATCACCATGAGCGGCAACACGCCAGGCGGGACGAGCAGGGCAGTGGTGAGCGTCGCGCGCTGCCTCGCGGTCGCGGCGGTGGCGGCCGCCCTCGGCGCGGCTCCCGCCCAGGCGCAGGGGCTCTTCGTCGGCTGCGCCGCCATCTGGCTCGACCCCGGCAACGGCCTGGCGGAGCTGGGGGACTCGGGCTTCCACCTGGTCGCGGGGTACGAGATGGGCGGCCTGGCCGGGGTCGAGGTCGGCTACCTCGAGTGGTCCGGCCCGCGGATCGAGGACCCGACCGTCCGCGAGGAGCTGAGGGTCGCCGCGGTCAGCGTGGCCGCGACCGGGCGCCTGGCGCTCGAGTCCGCCGTCACCCCCTACGCCAAGGTCGGCTGCCTGTTCTGGGACCTGGACGGGGAGGTCGCCTCCGACGACCCGGTGGTGCCGCTCGAGTACGACTACTCCAGGGCGGGCCAGGACCTGTTCCTCGCGGTCGGCGTCGACGTCGCCCTGGGGGCCGGCACGACCGCGTACAGCGAGCTCGCCATGTACGAGGTGGACGACCGGGTGCTCCACGCCGTCGGCCTGGGCGTCCGCGTCCA
>CAYTJW010001340.1:0-1555 GCA_964438135.1 uncultured Thermoanaerobaculia bacterium | reverse complement strand
CGGCGAGGCGCCGCGCTCGACCGCGCAGCGGGCCGCGGTGAGGTGGATGCGGGCCAACTCGGCGGTGGCGCCGACGTCGCCCCGGGTCAGCGCCAGGCCCTCGGCGTAGCGGGTGGCGGCGCGGGCGAACCACGCGGCGGGGTCCTCGCCCTCGACGTGCGCCCACACGCCGCGGGTGCGCAGGAGCAGGCCCTCGACCATCTGCGGCATGCCGTAGCCGGGGTTGAGCTCCGCGGCTTGGCGGGCCGCCCCCAGGCCCTCCTCGATCGCCGCGAGCGGGTCCAGACCCCGCTCGACGCGCAGGCCGGCGAGGTCGTCCAGGACCAGGGCGAGGTTGCGGAAGACCTCCGGGTTGGTGCTCGTGGCCGCGGCCCGGCGGTAGGCGTCCGCGGACCGCTCCAGCCACGGCGCCGCGTCGCCGCCGTGCTGCCCGACCCAGCGACCCTTGACGCAGCAGGCGCTGCCGACCACCATGCGCAGGCTGCCCGCCTCGGGGTTGGTGGCGAGGGTCTCCTCGGCCACGGCCAGGGCGCGGTCGAGCCACTCCCCGGGGTCGCGGCTCGCCGTCAGCTCGACCGCGCCGCGGCCGTAGAGGGCGTCGGCGAGGTTGAGGCGGGCGGTCAGCTCGACCACCCCGCCACGCCCCACGACCCCCTCGAAGTCGGCCACCGCCGCGTCGAACTCCGGCGCCGCGTCGCCGCCGCTGCGAAAGCGGAGCCACCCCAGCTCGTAGTGCGCCCAGCCGCGGCTCGCGAGCCCCTCGGGGAGGCCCGGCCGCACCTCGAGCGCCTGCTCGGCGAGGGCAATGGCCTGCTGGTAGGAGGCGACGGCGTCCCCGCCCGCGACCTGTCGCAGCCGCCCCTCCGCCGCCTTGACTCTGGACGCCAGGGTCAAGGCGCCCACGGCGCCGGGGTCGATCCGGAGCGCGGCCTCGCACGCCGCCAGCGCCTCCGGCACCGCCGTCGGCTCGACGTCCGCCCGCCAGGCGAGGGTGCGGGCGAAGAGCCAGTTCATGCGCGCGGCGCACAGCGCCTCGTGGGCGGCGGGGTCGCTGCGGCCAACCGCCGCCGCGCGCGCGAAGGCAGCTCTGGCAGCCGCCGAGCTCGCCTCGCGCGCGGCGAAGTCGCTCCGGTCGAGGCTCGCCCGGCCGCCGGCCTGCAGGTGGCGGAACCCCTCCAGCAGACGCGCCTCGTAGAACCAGGGCGCGCTCTCGGCCAGGGCGGCGCAGCGGGCGAGGCCGTCCTCGGTCCGCTCCTCGAGCAGCGCCAGGAGGCCCTCGACGTAGTCCGGGAAGGCCGCGTCGGACCCGCGCGCCTGGCCGAGCAGGGCCAGCGCGGGGTCGCGGTAGCGGGAGCGGAGGCGGGCCACCTCGGCCTCGCGCGCGCCGCGGTCCGCGACCACCTGGGCCGAGCGGAGCTCCCGCTCGTAGGTGAGGGCCAGGGCGACGCCGAGGGCGAAGGCGGCCTGGGGCGGCCGGTGGCCGGCCTGCCACGCCCTCTCGAGCTGCGCGCGGGCGGTCTCGAGGTCGCCGAGGGCGCGGGCGCCGCGGCCGAGG
>CAYTJW010001339.1:0-1557 GCA_964438135.1 uncultured Thermoanaerobaculia bacterium | reverse complement strand
CGCGACCCCGCCGCAGGTCGCCCGCGCCCCCGGCGAGGGGTCGCGGTCGAGCAGCACCGGCGCCAGGCCGCCTGCGGCCAGCCGCCACGCCGCCACCGTGCCGGCCAGCCCGGCCCCGACCACCGCCACCCGGCTCACTCGACGTACCCCAGGGCGCGCAGCTGCTCGACCAGGTCGGTGTAGGTCCGGCCGCGGACGGTGCTGGTCGGGCTCACCGGCAGCTCGGCCAGGGCCCGGTCGAGGAGCCCCTCCATGCGCGCCAGCTCCTCGACCCGGACCGCGGCCAGGTCGTGCCGCTCGCCGGGGTCCTCGACCAGGTCGTAGAGCTCGCGCCGGGCGCTGTCGAGGTCGCGGATCAGCTTGTAGCGCGGGCCCACCAGGGCGACCAGGCGCGGCTGGTCGGCGAACCAGCTGACGTGCGCCAGGACGGGGCGGGCGCCGGGCTCCCCCTGCCCCGCGAGCTCCGGCAGCAGGGAGCGCCCCTGCCAACCCGCCGGGCACGGGGCGCCGGCGACCGCGGCCAGGGTCGGCGGCAGGTCGAGGAGGCTGGCCGGGTGGGCGACGCGGCGGGCCGGCCCGCCGCCGGGGGGCCGGATGAGCAGCGGGATGCGGGCCGTCTGGTTGTACAGGTTGAAGCCGTGGGCGAGCTTGCCGTGCTCGCGGAACTCCTCGCCGTGGTCGGCGGTGACCACGACCAGGAAGTCGCGCAGCTCGGGCAGCGAATCGAGCAGCTGGCCGAGGTGGTCGTCCCAGGAGCGGATCTCCGAGTCGTAGAGGGCGCGCAGCACCTCGAGCGTGCGCCGCGGCCGGGCGAGCAGCTCGGGCGGCACCCGCGGCCACTGCCGCTGGGCCTGGAGGTAGAGGTCGAGCTCGTCCGGGGTCACGTTCAGCCCGGCGGCGAAGTCGTCGACGTACGGCGCCTGCGGCTCGTAGGGCAGGTGCGGGTCGAAGTAGTGCAGCCAGACGAACACCGGCCCCGGCGCGAGCTCCCGCCGCCAGTCGAGGAGCGCCGCGTTGACCTCGGCCGCCGAGCCCATCGGCAGGTGCCGGTAGCGGTCGAAGCCGCGGGCGAAGCCGAAGCTCTCGCCGAGGTGCGGGTTGGTGGCCACGGCCAGGGTCCGGTAGCCGGCTCCGCGCAGGACCTCGGCCAGCAGCGGCAGCTGGTCCGGGATCACCTCCTGCTCCACCACGTCGCCGCGGAGAGACACGCCGTGCACCACGCCGTGGGTCTGCGGCGCCACGCCGGACATCAGCGACGTCATGGCCGGCGCGGTCCACGACGAGGTGCTGAAGGCCGCGCTCCACAGCGACGACTCCCCGGCCAGGCGGTCGAACGACGGCGAGGTCGGACGCTGGTAGCCGTACGCCCCGAGGTGGTCGGCGCGGAGGGTGTCGACGGTCACGAGCAGGATCGACGGGCGGGGATCCGGCGTCGAGGCCGGACCCGACGCCGTGGCGGCCGGCCGGGTCGCGCACCCCGCCCCCACCCACCCCGCCAGGGCGAGGGCGCCCAGCAGACTCGCCCGGCTCAGCCCCATCCGCTCATCTCGCCGCGGC
>CAYTJW010001338.1:0-1564 GCA_964438135.1 uncultured Thermoanaerobaculia bacterium | reverse complement strand
CGATCCGGCGGCAGGCGCCGGGCCAGCTCGAGAACCTCGCGCTCGAGGCGTCGGTGGCCCGCTACCTGTCCGCGCGCACCCGCGACGAGCGCTTCCTCGACCAGGCCACGGCGCTGGTGGCCGAGGCGCGGCACCGGGCGCCGGACGACCCGCGGACCCTGCGCGCCGCGTTCGAGCTGGCCCTCGCGACCGGCGACCTCGCCGAGGCTCGCGCCGCGGTCGAGCGCCTCCGCGAGGTCGACCCCGCCAGCCCGCTCGTGCTCAGCGACAGCGCCTTCCTGGCCCGGCGCGAAGGGCGCGGGGCCGAAGCCCTGGCTACCCTGCGGCAGGTCGCCGCGCGTCGCCCGTCGTGGTGGAACCTCCTCACCCTGGCCCGGGCCGAGCGAGGCCAAGGCGACCTCGGTCGCAGCCGGGAGTGCCTTGCGCAGGCACTCACACGATCGCCCTCCAATGTGCTGGTGCGTGCGGAAACGGCCTACGTCGAGATGTACTGGGGCGACCCGGAGCGCGCGCTCGACCTCTACCTCCAGGTAGTGGCCACGTCCCCACAGCCGCAGTATCTCTCCGACCTCGGGGCAGTTCAGCTCCTTCTCGGTCGGCCTCGCGACGCTCTGCCGGTGCTGGAGCGGGCCGTGGCCGCCGGCTCGAGGAACCCCTCGACGCTGCTCAACCTCGCGGACTGCCGCAGCCTCCTGGGTGACCATGCCGGGGCTGGCGACCTGTACGCCGAAGCGGTCGCGAGCGTTGACCGCCGAGGGGCCTCCGCCACCCCCCACGAGCTCGCAACCAAGGCCCAGTGCCTCGCCCAGCTCGCACGAGCCGCCGAGGCCCGGCAGGCGCTCGCGCTCGCCCTCGACCGGGCCCCGGGATCGTCCGAGCTCTTCCTGGACGCCGCTCTGGTCGAGGCGGTACTCGGCGACCCGGTGACGGCCGAAGGCTGGGCGCGCAAGGCGCTCGCGGCCGGGGTCAGCCCGCGCTACTTCGGCCTGCCGTGGTTCACCGCGGTGCGCCCGCGCCTCGCACCTTCACCCTCAGGCGCGAGCTAAAGGGAGGCCAAGCCGCCGGCGTCCCGGCGGCTCGGAACCCACCCCGCCGACCGTCGAGGATCAGCCGCCACCGCCGCTGCCCGGGGGAGTCCAAGGATCGCCACCGCCATTCGGCCCCGCCTTGAGATTGGTCTTCACGTCCATGCCGCACCTCCCTGCTGACCGGTCGGCTCGTTGCCACGACCCGACGCCGGGGAGCCGGACCCGGCCGCCGGAGCTCTGGAAGACCTCGACCCCGCAACCCTCGACGCCTAATCAGTCGTTCATGACTATCATGACATTGCACCCTAATCTATTCCTCAACCCGCAACCTGTCAACCCCTCCCCCCTCGGCTCCCGCCGAGCGAGGTCCCGCCCCGAAGCCCGAGGGCTGTAGAATCGGAGCCGGCTTGGCACAGTGGGAGGTGGGGGTAGCGGAAGCGGTTGCTGGGGGGCAGCGCTCGCGGGCAGGGTGATGACCGGCTTGACTCACCACGGCTCGTGGTCTCGTCGCCGGCGCCCGGCCGTCGTGGCCGTCG
>CAYTJW010001337.1:0-1566 GCA_964438135.1 uncultured Thermoanaerobaculia bacterium | reverse complement strand
GCCGAAGAGCTGGTCGGAGGTCACCGAGCCGCCGCCCTCCGACAGCCCGGCGCTGCGCCGCAGGGCCTCGAGCATGTCCTCCGGGATGGCCTGGGTGGCGGCCGGGCTGGCCGCGGTCTGGAGCAGACGCTCGACCCGCTGCAGCAGCACCTCGCCGGCGAACGGGCGCTCGAGGATGTCCTGCGCCCCGTACCGTTTCGCGTCGCTCTGCGGGTCGGTGCCGCGGTAGCCGGACATGAGGATCAGGAACGGCGTCGCGCGCAACCCGGCGCGGGCGCGCAGCTGGGTGATGGCGTCTTCGATCTTCAGCCGGGGCAGGACCGAGGTGAGGATGACCAGCTGCGGCTCGAAGTGGGCGCAGCGCTCGACGGCGGCGTCGACGTCGGCCGCGACCTCGAGCTGGTAGCCCGACTCGGCGAGGGCCTTGCGCACGCGATCGATGTATCGCGGCTCGTACTCAATCAGGAGGATGTTGGCGCTCATTCGTCCCGCCCCACCAGGGTCCGCGTGTCGGAGAACCCACGTTTCATTATCTTCGCGCGTCCAACAAAGTCAACCGAGCGAGCACATCCGCGCGCGCTCGCCCTTCCCGACCTCGCGCTATAATAACCCCGCTCCGAGGCCGGCAACCGTCCAAGGGGGGCTTGTCGGGGCAGGAGGCGGCGCATGTCTGGCCACAACAAGTGGAGCACGATCAAGCACAAGAAGGGGAAGGCCGACGCCAAGCGCGGCAAGATCTTCACCAAGATCATCAAGGAGATCGTGGTGTCGGCGCGGGAGGGGGGCGGCGACCCCGACGGCAACCCCCGCCTGCGCGCCGCGATCCTCGCCGCCAAGGCCGCCAACATGCCGTCCGACAACGTCAAGCGGGCGATCCAGCGCGGCACCGGCGAGCTGCCCGGGGCGGTCTACGAGGAGGTCCACTACGAGGGCTACGGTCCCGGCGGCGCGGCCGTGCTGCTGCAGGTCCTGACCGACAACCGCAACCGCACCACCCCCGAGCTGCGCCACATCTTCGGTCGCCACGGCGGCAACCTGGGCGAGGCGGGATGCGTGGCCTGGCTCTTCACCCGCAAGGGTCTGCTGCTGGTGCCGCGGGCCGACGGCCCGACCGAGGACGCGCTCATGGAGCTGGTGCTGGAGGCCGGCGCCGAGGACCTCGACAGCTCGGACGAGGAGTACTTCCGGGTCACGACCGCGGCCGAGGACCTGCACCGGGTCAAGGACTACCTCGAGCAGCGCGAGGTGGTGGTGGAGGGGGCGGAGCTGGACATGCAGCCGTCGACCACCCTCAGCCTGGAGGGCAAGGACGCGCAGCACATGATCCGCCTGATGGACGCCTTCGAGGACCACGACGACGTCCAGCACGTCTGGTCGAACTTCGAGATCGACGACGAGGCCCTGGCCGACGCGTGACCGGCCGCGACAACGAGCCGGTCGCGAGCCGGTCGCGGCGGCGCGGGTGAGAGTGCTCGGGGTCGATCCCGGCTCGGCCGCCACCGGCTGGGCGCTGGTGGCCGGCGAGGGCAGCCGGGCCCGGCTCGAGGAGGCCGGCGTGCTGCGGGT
>CAYTJW010001336.1:0-1568 GCA_964438135.1 uncultured Thermoanaerobaculia bacterium | reverse complement strand
GAGCGGGCGAGCGTCGCGGCCCTGGCGGCGGCGGTCGAGGGCGGCGCCGCCGCCGCCGTCCTGACCGCCGTCCTCCCCCAGGGCGGCAGCTACGGCCGGGTGGTGCGCGACGCCGAGCAGGGGGTCCGGGCGGTGGTCGAGGCGCGCGACGCCGACCCGGCCACCCTCGCCATCCGCGAGGTCAACGCCGGCGTCTACGCCTTCCGCCTCTCACCGCTCGGCCGCGCCCTGGCCCGGCTCGAGCCCGGCAACAGCCAGCGCGAGCTCTACCTGACCGACGCCGTCGCCCTCCTCCGCGGCGACGGCCTGACGGTCGCGCCCGTCACCCTGGCCGACCCCTCCGAGATGCACGGCGTCAACTCCCGCCGCGACCTGGCCGAGGCCGCCAGGCTCCTCAACCAGCGCGTCCTGGGCGGGCTGATGGACGCCGGGGTGACGGTGGTCGACCCGCGCACCACCTGGGTCGAGCCCGGCTGCCAGGTCGCCGCGGACGTGGTGCTCGAGCCCGGCGTCCAGCTCCGCCGCGGCTGCCGGGTCGGGCGCGGCGCCCGGGTCGGCGCCCACTCGGTGCTGGTCGGCGGCGAGGTGGCGGAGGGCGAGACCGTGCCGCCGCTGACCTGCCGCGGCGCCTGAGGCGTCGCCGCCGGTCGTCGGCGGCCCGCGGCTGGTGTAGTCTGCCGGCCGCGAGCGAAGGCGGAGGACGACGTGCACCTCGACCACATCGACCGGCTCGGCATCGACACCGTCCGCACCCTGGCCATGGACGCGGTGGAGCGGGCCCGATCCGGCCACCCCGGCGCGCCGATGGCGCTGGCGCCGGTGGCCTGGCTGCTCTTCACCCGCATCCTCAGGCACGACCCGGCCGACCCCGACTGGCCCGACCGGGACCGCTTCGTGCTGTCCTGCGGTCACGCCTCGATGCTGCTCTACGCCGCCCTCCACCTGTCGGGCTACGACCTCGGCCTCGACGAGCTCGAGCGCTTCCGCCAGTGGGGCTCCCGCACCCCGGGCCACCCCGAGCACGGCCTCGTGCCCGGGGTCGAGGTGACCACCGGCCCGCTCGGCCAGGGCTGCGCCACCTCGGTCGGCCTGGCCCTGGCCGAGGCGCACCTGGCCCAGCGCTTCAACCGGCCCGGCCACGACCTGGTCGACCACCGCACCTGGGTCCTGTGCTCCGACGGCGACCTGCAGGAGGGGTTGTCGAGCGAGGCCGCCGCCCTCGCCGGCCACCTCCGCCTCGGCAAGCTGGCGTGGATCTGGGACTCGAACCGCATCACCATCGAGGGCCCCACCGAGCTGGCCTGGAGCGAGGACGTGCCGGGCCGCTTCCGCGCCCTCGGCTGGGACGTGGTCGAGGTCGCCGACGTCAACGACCTCGAGGGCCTGGCGGCCACCCTGGAGGGGGTCCGCGGCCGCGCCGAGCGCCCGACCCTGGTCGCCGTCTCGAGCCAGATCGCCTGGGGCGCGCCGAGCCGGGCCGGCTCGTGCGAGGCGCACGGCGCGCCCCTCGGCGCGGACGAGGTGCGCGGCGCCAAGGCCCACTACGGCTGGCCGGTGGACGCCACCTT
>CAYTJW010001335.1:0-1570 GCA_964438135.1 uncultured Thermoanaerobaculia bacterium | reverse complement strand
CGCCACAAGAAGGGCGGCGGGGCGGCCGAGGCGACCGCCACGCCCGACGTGGCGGCACCCGGCACGGGCCCCGAGCCGGCAGGCCCCGAGCCCGCGTCGCCCGAGCCGGGTCCCCCTCCGCCCGACTGGGACGAGATCCCGTTCTGACCGCTCCGCCGCGCCTCGACCGGGCCGCGGGCTTCTCCTACCGTCGCGTCTCCCGGGGCCCGGGCTTCTACAACTTCCCCTGCGAGAAGTACGAGGACCGGGTCGCCTGGGGCCGGGACCGGTTCGACATGGGGCGCTGCGCCCACGGGATCCTGGGCTTCGCCCAGTCGTTCGACAGCTTCACCCGCGACGGGGCCTTCGTCTACCACCGCTTCCACGGCATCCACGCCCTCGGCCGGCCCGCCCGCTGAGGCTCGCGCCGCCCGCCCGGCTGGACGCGGCGGCGGGAACCCGCGATCATGAGCGCGACCGGGCGGTCCGACGACCGGAGGTGCGAATGGGGACGACCGACGACGCCGCCGAGCGGGCGCTGGCCTCGCTGTCCGAGGCGCTGCGGGCCTGGGACGGCGGCCTGGCCGGCGCCGTCGCCCTG
Organism: uncultured Thermoanaerobaculia bacterium; assembly: GCA_964438135.1. Taxonomy (GTDB): domain Bacteria; phylum Acidobacteriota; class Thermoanaerobaculia; order Thermoanaerobaculales; family Sulfomarinibacteraceae; genus CAYTJW01. Next base: position 990 of record CAYTJW010001335.1, on the reverse strand, counting down.
CGCCAGGCGCTGGCGACCCTGCCCGAGGTCAAGCGGCGGGGCAGCGACGCGGCCGAGCAGGCCCTGCTGACCGCCTCGAGCGCCCGCCGCGGCCGCAAGGGCATCGGCGCGGAGAAGATGCTCGACAACCCCGAGCTGGGCCGCCTGCTCGGCCCGTTCATCGGCGACCCTGCCCTCGGCGAGTGGCCGTTCCACGACCCGTTCGGCATCGCCGACGAGGAGGCGATCCGCTGGCTCGAGGTGCTGGGGCGGTGGGCGCCGGTGGACGCGGCGGCGCTCAAGATGGTGAGGGTCATGTTCCTCGCCCGCCGCCGCCAGCTGTGGGTGCCGGCGTCGCTGGCGCTGGCGCGCATGGCCGGCCGCGACGCGGCAGCCCTGGCGCACGTCCAGGGCACCTGGCAGCAGGCCTTCCCGGACGGCCTGCCCAAGGCCTGGAAGGGAACCCTGCGCGGCGACCGCGGGGCCGGGGTCGACTCCCACCTCCCCCGCCACGCCCTCCACTGCGTCGCGGCGTGCGTCGCGAACGGCGTCTCCGCCGAGCTCCTGCCGGGCTTCGCGGTCGAGCGCCTGGCAGGCATGGCGCTGCCCAAGGGCGACCTGGCCGACGGCTCGGCGGTGCTCCTCGCCCTCGCCGCCCTGGTCGACGGCCCGAGCACCCGCGCGGCGGTGCTGCCGCACCTCGCCAGGCGCGCCGCGGAGACCGGGGTCGACGAGATGCAGGACGCCGTGCTGCGCTCCCTCGCCGACACCCTGCGCTCGGACCCGGCCGCGGCTGCCGCGGTCTCAGCCGTCGAGCAGCGCCTGGCCGCCCCGGGCTGGGCCGCGGCGCGGGGCATGAAGCGCCTGGACGCGTTGTGGAGCTGGGTCGAGACCGGCCGCTGGTGTCGCGCCCGCGGCGACGAGGCCACCGTGGCCGGCATGCTGGGCGTGGCCGCCGAGGCCGAGGGCGTGCTCCGCCTGGCGCTCGACGGCACCCTGCCCGGCGGCGCC
>CAYTJW010001334.1:0-1577 GCA_964438135.1 uncultured Thermoanaerobaculia bacterium | reverse complement strand
TGACCACGACCCGGCCGCCGAGCGACTCGGCCGCGGCGCGGGCCGCCTCCGGCGCGGTGACCAGGACCCCGCGCGGCACGGCGACGCCGTAGCGCGCCAGGATCTCCTTCGCCTGATACTCGTGGACCTTCATGCGACCTCCTGCTCCCGCAGGGCGGGTGAGGGCATTGTGCACCGTCGCGCCGTGGCGGGCAAGGGCGCCGCCGGCCGCGTTCGTTCCCCGGCGGTCCCGGTCGGGGGGTGACCGGGACCGGGGCGGGAACGGCGCCGGCCGCCGGTGCTATGATCCGCAGGCAGACCCCCGCGCCGCCGCCGCCTGGGCGACGGCCGTCCGGGTCTCTTCCGAGCGCACCGCCGTGGAGGTCGTCCCTCTCCCCTTCGAGCCCGCCGCCGCACCGCGCCGCCCGCGGCTGTGGGCGGTGGCCGGCGGCAAGGGCGGGGTCGGCAAGTCGGTGGTGGCCGCCAACCTGGGCGTGGCGCTGGCCAGCCACGGGCTGCGGGTGACCCTGGTCGACCTCGACCTCGGCGGGGCCAACCTGCACACCATGCTCGGCGTGGTCGACCCGGGCCGCGGCGTCTCGGGCCTGGTCGCGGGCCGGGCGCGGTCCCTGGCCGAGCTGGCGGTGCCGACGCCGGTCCGCGGCCTCGAGCTGGTGGGCGGGGCTCACCCCCTGCCCGACCTCGCCAACCCGAAGCACGCCCACAAGGAGAAGATCCTGCGCCACCTCGCGCTGCTGGAGGCGGACCACGTGGTCGTCGACCTCGGCGCGGGCGCGAGCAGCACCGTCCTCGACTTCTTCCTGCCGGCCGACGTCGCCCTGGTGGTGGTCGCGCCCGAGGCGATCGCGGTCGAGAACGCCCACGCCTTCCTCCGCGCCGCCTTCTTCCGGCTGGCGCGGCGGGCGGCGGCGGGGGAGCGGGCCCGGCTCCTGGTCGAGCAGGCGGTGCGCGAGGGCGGCGACCGCAGCCCGCGCGAGCTGCTGGCGGCCGTCGACCGGCTCGACTGGGAGCTGGGCCTGGCCCTCAGGCAGCGGGTCGAGGGCTTCCGGCCCGCGATCCTGGTCAACCGGTTGGAGCGGCCGGAGCAGGGCCGACTGAGCGAGGACATCGCCGCCGCCTGTCGCGCCGTCTTCGGCTGCGGCTTCGCCTGCGCCGGGGCGCTGCCGCTGGACCCGGCGGTGCCGCGCTCGGTGGAGATGCGCCGGCCGGTCCTCGACGCGTTCCCCGACAGCCCGTTCGCCGTCGCCCTGGGCGACCTGGCGCGGCGGCTGCTCGCCGGGGCGGGGGAGGGGGGGCGGCCGTGACCGACGAGCCCCGGGCGCAGGACTGGCTGGCGTTGGGGATCGCGGCCGGCGCCGACCTGGAGGAGGCGCGGGCGGCGTACCAGCGGCGCCGCGAGCTGTGGGACTCGGGCGCGCTCGCCACCTACGGCCTGGTCGAGGAGTCGGAGCGCGCGGCCATGCTGGCGGAGGTGGAGGAGGCCTGGCGACGGGTCGGCGCCAGCCTGGTCGCGGCTGCGGCCGCCGCGGCGGCGGCCCAGCCCGCCCTGCCCCTGGCCCCGCCGGCCGAGCCGGAGC
>CAYTJW010001333.1:0-1577 GCA_964438135.1 uncultured Thermoanaerobaculia bacterium | reverse complement strand
GTGCCGGCGCTCGCCAACCGGCCGCTGGTGGGGCCCGGCGGGCACGTCTGGGTCGGCACCCTGCACGGGGCGGTGGTGCTCGAGCCGGCCGCGCCGGGGGGTGGCCGGGCGCGGGTGGTGGCGCGGGTCGACCGGGAGAGCGGGCTGCCCTCGAGCGAGGTTCACTCCCTGGCCGTCGACCGGGACGGCCGGGTCTGGCTCGGCCTGTCCGAGGGGGTGAGCTGCTACGACCCGGGCTGGCAGGAGCCCGAGCTGCCGCCGCCGCGGGCCACGGTCGAGCGGGTGGAGAGCGGCCGGGGGCGGGCGCAGGTGGCGCCGTTCTCGAGCCCCCGGGGCTCGTCGGCGGTCGCGCCGGCCCTCCTCGGAGCGAGCCCGCTCGTCCTCCCACCCGGCGACCGCAGCCTGCGGTTCGACTTCCGGGTGCTGTCGTTCCGGCCCGGCCGGGCCTCGGTCGGGCTGCGGCTGCGCCCGTTCGAGACCGAGTGGGTGCCCGCCGGCGCGGCCTCCTACCGCGAGTACACCAACCTCGACCCGGGCCGCTACACCTTCGAGGTGCGGGCCGCCAGCCGGGACGGGCGCTGGGGGGAGCCGGCCGGGGTCACGGTCGAGGTCCGGCCGGCGCTGTGGCAGACGCGGGCGTTCCTGGTCGCGGTCGCTCTCGGGCTGGCCCTGGCCCTGGCTGCCGCCCACCGCTCCCGCACCCGCCTGATCCGGGCCCGGGCCGAGCGGCTCGAGGCGCTGGTCGCGGAGCGGACCGACGACCTCCGTCGGCACGCGCGCGCCCTGGCCGACCACGCCCGCGTGCTGGACGACGCCAACCGGCGGATCCGGGCGGCGGAGCGGGCCGAGCGCGTCTTCCTGGCCAGCATGAGCCACGAGCTGCGGACGCCGCTCAACGCCATCATCGGCTTCGCCGACGTCCTGCTCGAGCGACGCCCGGACGCGGAACGGCAGCGACGGTTCCTGACCAACATCCGCTCGAGCGGCGCCCACCTGCTGCACCTGATCAACAACCTCCTCGACCTGTCCAAGATCGAGGCCGGCCGGATGGAGCTGCAGCTCGAGGAGGCGTCGCTGGCGAGCGTGCTCGACGACGCCTGCACGGTGATGCAGGGATACTGCCGGGAGCGGGACGTGCGCGTCGCCTGCGATCCGGTCGAGGGCCTGCCGGTGGTGCTGGTCGACGTGCCCAAGCTCCGCCAGATCCTGCTCAACCTGCTCTCCAACGCGGTCAAGTTCTCGCCCGCCGGCGGCGTGGTGGAGGTGGGGGCGCGCGCGGTGCCGGCGGCCTCCTCGCCGCTCGCGGCCGACGGCTACGAGATCGCTGTCTCCGACCAGGGGCCCGGCATCGACCCGACCGATCAGGCGGCGATCTTCGAGGAGTTCCGGCAGCTTCCGACCGGCCCCGACCGGCCACCCGGCACCGGCCTCGGCCTGGCCATCGTCCGCCGTTTCGCGGCCATGCTCGGCGGGCGGGTGACGGTCGACTCGGCGCCCGGCCGCGGCTCGACCTTCCGCGTCCTGCTCCCGCGCCGTCCCGGCGCGGCCGTTGAGGCGCCGGGCCCGGCCGCGGCGGT
>CAYTJW010001332.1:0-1577 GCA_964438135.1 uncultured Thermoanaerobaculia bacterium | reverse complement strand
CGCCGCCGCGGCCGCGAGCTCGGCCGCCGCGAGGTCGCCGGCGACGGCCTCCCCCGCCTCGCCCGGCCCGGCCGACTCCACCGCCTGCTGCAGCTCGCGCACGAAGACCGCGAAGCTGCCCACCTCGAGCTCCTCGAGGCGGGAGTCGGGGTCGAGGGCCGCGCCCCGCAGGGCGCGCTTGCCGGCCAGGGTGCGCTCGATGCCCCGCTCGATCCCGGTCTCGGCGCACAGCGAGATCACGTTGACGCCGCGGGTCTGACCGAGGCGGTGGGCGCGCGAGACCCGCTGGTCGAGGCGGGCCGGGTTCCAGGGCAGGTCGAGGTGGACCACGTAGCTCGCCACCTGCAGGTTGAGGCCGACGCCGCCGGCCTCGCTCGCCAGCAGGACGCGCTGGTCCGGGTCCTCGCGGAAGCGGTCGAGCAGGGCCGGCCGCTGCCCGGCCGGGACGCCGCCGTGGAGCATGGCGTGACCGATGCCGAGGCGGTCGAGGCGGGCCGCCGCCAGGCGCAGCATCTCGACCCACTCCGAGAAGACCAGGACCTTGGCCGTGCCCTGACCGACGATCTCGGTCAGCACCGCCTCGAGCTCGTCGAGCTTGGGGGAGGCGCGGCCGCGCTCCGGGTCGCACAGCTCGACCGCGTTGCACGCCTGCCGCGCCTTGAGCAGGGCGGCCTGCATGCGCTGCACCTCCAGCGCGGTGAGCGGGCGCTTCTCGGCCAGCGCCGCGTAGCGCGCCGCCTCGGCCCGGTACTCCCCCTCCAGCTCCACCTGCTCGACGGTCAGCGGCAGGTACCGGGTCTGCGCGGTCAGGGCCGGCAGCTGGGTGAGGACCTCCTCCTTGCGCCGGCGCAGCACGACCGGGGCGATCCGCTCGCGCAGCCGGGCCAGGTTCCTGTACCCGACCACCCGCCCCTTGGGGTTCTGGCGGTGGTAGTCGAGGTTGAAGCGCCACAGCGGCCCGAGGACCTCCGGGTCGACGATCTGGAGCAGCGAGTAGAGGTCGTCGAGGCGGTTCTCGACCGGGGTCCCGGTGAGGACGAAGACGAAGCGGGAGGGGATCGCCTTGAGCGTGGTCGCGGTCTTGGTCCGGAAGTTCTTGGCCCGCTGCGCCTCGTCCAGGATCAGGACGTCGGCGTCGAGGGCGCGCAGCCGGTGCAGCTCGCGCCAGGTCAGCTCGTAGCTCAGCACCAGGTAGGTGGCGTCCGAGCCGAGCGCCTCGCCCCGCAGCCGCGGCCCGCCGGCGACGACCGCGGCCCGCACCCCGGCGTAGGTCTCGATCTCGCGCGCCCACTGGTGCTTGAGCGAGGCCGGGGTGACCACGATGACGCGGCTCGCCTCCCCGCGGGCGCGCAGCACCTCGCAGGCGGCGATCGCCTGCACCGTCTTGCCGAGCCCCATGTCGTCGGCGAGCAGGGCGCGGCCGGCCGCCACCAGGTGGGCGACACCGTCCCGCTGGTAGGGGAACAGGGGCCGCGCCAGCACGTCGACCCCCAGCCGACCGGCGCCGAGGGCGGAGCGCACCTCGGCCGTGCGCCGCGCCGCCCGACTGCCGCCGGCCGAGGCGATGCGCCCGGAGC
>CAYTJW010001331.1:0-1579 GCA_964438135.1 uncultured Thermoanaerobaculia bacterium | reverse complement strand
CCGCCGCCGGCCAGGTCAGCCGCAGCGTCCAGGCCGTGGCCGCGGCCTCGGAGCAGATCAGCGCCTCGGTGCGGGAGATCGCCGCCCACGCCGCCGAGGCGTCGCGGGTCGCCGCCGACGCGGTCGCCCTGGTCCACCGCTCCCAGGCCAGCATGGCCAAGCTCGCCTCCAGCCGCGACCGGATCGGCCACGTGGTCGACGTCATCTCGAGGGTCGCCGAGCAGACCAACCTGCTGGCGCTCAACGCCACCATCGAGGCGGCCCGCGCCGGCGACGCCGGCCGCGGCTTCGCGGTGGTGGCGAGCGAGGTCAAGGAGCTGGCCAGCCAGACCGCCAGCGCCACCGGCGAGATCAGCCAGTTGATCGGCGCCATCCAGTCCGACTCGGGCGAGGTCGCCGCGGTCATCGACGACGTCGACCGGATCATCGTCCGCATCCACGACCTGCAGAACGGGATCGCGGCCGCGGTCGAGGAGCAGAGCGCGACCACCGGCGAGATCGACCGCTCGGCGGTCCGCGCGGCCGAGGGCAGCGTGGAGATCGCCCGGCGGCTGAGCTCGGTGGCCGAGGGCACCGCCCAGGGCTCGAGCGACGCCCGGGCGGCCGAGACCGCGGCCGGCGAGGTCGCGGCCATGGCCGCCGGGCTGGGCCGGCTGGTGGGGAAGTTCCGGGTGCGGTAGGCGGCCGCGGTCGTCGAGGCCCGCCGGCGGGACCGGCACCACGGGGTCGCCCGGGCCCGGGCTCCGCCGAGCCAGTGGTAGACTCGAGCTCGAGGAGGCGCGCAGGCGTGGGCACCCCAACACCCCGGTTCCGGGCGCTCGCCGCGCTGGCGAGGCGCCGTGGTCTCGTCACCGCCGCGGGGACCGCGGCGTGCGTCGTCCTCGGCCTGCTCGCGGCCCGGGCGGCGCACGGCGACGCCCCCCGCTTCCGGGTGGTGGTGAACAACGCCAACCCGGTCGCGATCATGTCGGCCGAGGACGTCTCCGACCTGCTGTTGAAGAAGAGCGCCGCCTGGGAGGACGGGGTGGCGGCGGAGCCGGTCGACCAGGTCGCGTCGTCGCCGGTGCGGGAGGCGCTGTCGCAGGCCGTGCACGGTCGGGCGGTGGCGGCAGTCAAGAGCTACTGGCAGACCCAGGTCTTCTCCGGCGCGCTGGCCCCGCCCCCCGAGGTGGCGGACGACGCCGAGGTCGTGTCCTTCGTCCGCTCGCGCCGCGGCGGCATCGGCTACGTCTCGGCCGGGGCCGCGGTGGACGGGGTGCGGGTGGTCTCGCTCTACCTGCCGCCGCAGCGCCTGACCCAGGTCGCGCCGCGCTACCTGCCGGCGGCCGAGCGGATGCGCATCGCCGGCACCGTCAAGCTGCGGGTGACGGTGTCGACCGCCGGCACGGTCGAGGACGTGCAGGTGCTGCAGGAGCTCGGCGGCGGCCTGACCGAGGAGGCGACGCGGGCGGTCCGGCAGTGGACCTACCGCCCGGCGAGCCGCGACGGCCAGCCGGTCGAGGCCAAGGTCGACGTCGCCCTGCAGTTCGGCCGCTGACACGGTGCGGTCGCGGCGCGCCTCGCCGGCCCCGGCGCCTGG
>CAYTJW010001330.1:0-1579 GCA_964438135.1 uncultured Thermoanaerobaculia bacterium | reverse complement strand
CGTGCGCGGGCGGGCGGGGGAGGCGGACGGTCGACCGCCGGGCAAGACCGGGCACTGCCGGCGGTGCTAGGATCCGCGCGTGGGAGCAGGCGGAGCCGTCACGCCGCGGGCGACCCTGACCTCATCCGGCGCCCGGGCCTTCGACCGGCGCCACCCGTGGGTCTTTGCCGGCGGCCTGGCGCGGGTGGAGGGCGACCCGGGCCCGGGCGACACGGTCGAGCTGCTGCGCCCGGACGGCACCCTCGCCGGCCGGGGCGCCTACTCGCCCTCGTCGCAGATCCGGGTGCGGGTGTGGGGCTTCGACCCGGCCGAGGCCGTGGACGCAGCCTCCCTCGCCGGGCGCGTCCGGCGCGCAGTGGCGGCCCGGCCGCGGTTGCTGGCGGGCCTCGACGGCAGCGCCGCGCGGCTCCTCAACGCCGAGTCCGACGGCCTGCCGGGGTTGATCGCCGACCGCTACGGCGACTGGCTGGTGTGCCAGGTGCTGGCCGCCGGGGCCGAGCGCTGGCGCGACGAGCTGGTGGCGGCGCTGGTCGCCGAGAGCCCGTGCGCCGGGGTGTGGGAGCGGTCCGACGCGGACGTGCGCGGCAAGGAGGGGCTCGAGCCGCGCTGCGGGCGGCTGTGGGGCGAGGAGCCGCCGGAGCTGGTCGAGATCGGGGAAGGCCGCCTGCGCTTCGCGGTCGACCTGCGGGCCGGTCACAAGACCGGCTTCTACCTCGACCAGCGACTCAACCGGGCCCGCCTGGCGGCCTTCGCCGACGGGGCCGAGGTGCTCGACTGCTTCGCCTACACCGGCGGCTTCACGGTCGCGGCCGCGGCCGCCGGCGCCGGGCGCGTCACCGCCGTCGACAGCTCCGCGCCGGCGCTGGCCCTGGCCCGCCGCAACCTGGAGCTGAACGGCGTCGCCGCCCAATCGGTGGAGCTGGTCGAGGGCAACGTCTTCGCCGTCCTGCGCGGCTTCCGCGACCGCGGCCGCCAGTTCGACCTGGTGGTGCTCGACCCGCCCAAGCTGGCCCCGTCGCGCTCCCGGCTGGAGGCGGCGAGCCGCGGCTACAAGGACCTCAACCTGCTCGCCTGCAAGCTGCTGCGGCCGGGCGGGGTGCTGCTGACCTTCTCCTGCTCGGGCCTGGTGTCGGCCGAGCTGCTGCAGAAGATCGTCGCCGGCGCGGCGCTCGACGCCGGCCGCGACGTGCAGGTGCTCGAGCGCCTCGGCCAGGCGCCCGACCACCCGACCCTGCTGTCCTTCCCCGAGGGCTCGTACCTCAAGGGCCTGCTCTGCCGGGTGTGCTGAGCCCCTCCCTCCCCGTACCCGTACCCGCTCCCGCACCCGACGGGGCGGGTCCGCGTCCACGACCACCTCCGCGACCACGCCCAGGTCGAGGTCCAGGTCCAGGTCGAGGTGGGGAGCATGGAGCCGCGGCGACGGTCGGCCCGCTATACTCGGTTGCGACCGTTGGAGGTCCGCGATGCCCCGCACCGTCGCCGCCGTTGTCGTCCTCAGCCTGGTCGCCAGCCTGGTCGTCCTGACCGCCGCGGCGGCGTCGCCGCTGCCGCCCGAGGCCGCGGGCCGGCTCGACCCGAC
>CAYTJW010001329.1:0-1581 GCA_964438135.1 uncultured Thermoanaerobaculia bacterium | reverse complement strand
ACGCATGCGGCATTCCCGTCTACGACGAAACCACGGGCGAAGGGCAGCTCCGCCGCCAGCCGCGAGGCTGGCGCCAGCCCCTGGACGAGCCGCGCCCGCGCCCCGCGCGGCAGCGGCAACCGACCACTCGAGCGGTCGTCCCAGGTCAGGCGCAGGTAGCGGTACTCCCCGGCCGCGAGCTCGAGGTCGACGCGGCGCAGGCCCTCCTCGGGCAGGTCGAACAGGGTGCCCTCGTCGACCAGCAGGGTCCAGCGGCTGCGGTCGCCGCCCCCCTCCAGCCGCACCCGCTTGAGCCACGGCGGCGGCAGGCCGTCGAGCGCCAGGCGGTCCACCGCCAGCAGGCGGCCGAGGTCGACCTCGAAGCCGCTCTCCTCCTCGCTGCGGGCGACCTGGAGCAGCCGGCCGGCCACCCACTCCGGCGCCTCGCGCGGCGGCCCCACGAGCAGGTACGGCACCTCGCGGCCGCGGCCGTCGTAGAGCCGCACGTCGACCAGGCCGGGGGCGGCGGCGGCCACCAGCGGCACGTCGACCTCGAGCAGGTTGCCCCCCACCCCGCCCGGCACGACCTGGCGCCGGCAGCGGAACGACGGCTCGGCCGCGGCCACCGCCAGGGCCAGGGCCGTCACCACGACGCTCAGCGCGACGAGACGTGGGCGCGGCATCACTCCTCCTCCGCCGGCCGGGCGAGCACGAAGCGCTGCAGGGCCAGCGCCACCAGGGCCAGCGACACCGCCAGGCCGACGAACGAGGCGACCCGGTAGAGGCCGCCGAGGCGGGCCAGGTCGTGCAGGAACGCCTTGCCGGCGGTGAATGCCAGCAGGGCGATGGCCGCGACCCGGAAGCCGCGGCTCCCCGCCCACACGCCCACCGCGAGCAGCGCCACCGCGAACAGCGCCCATCCCAGGGTGTAGCTGAGGTCCTGGGCCAGGGAGGCGCCCGAGCCCGAGAAGCGGAAGGTCAGGGTCGGACCGACCGCGAACCAGTCGGCGATCTCGATGTTCAGGAGCAGGAACAGCAGCACCACGGCCGGCGCCGGCAGCAGCCGCGCCGGTCGCGGCCAGCCCTCGCCCAGGGACGCGTCGCTCGAGCGCGCGAAGTAGGCCGCGACCAGGGTCGAAACCGCCGCCAGCAGGTAGGTGTAGAGGTACCAGTTGAAGACCCGCAGCTCGCCGCGCGGGTGGTAGGCCAGCACCGCCGGGTTCAACGCCAGCCGCACGAACACCGCCAGCAGCAGGCCGACCGAGGTCGCCAGCAGGCCCCGGTGGCGGACGCGGGTGTAGAGCCAGGCCAGCGCCGCCCCCTCCAGGGCCCAGCCGACCGTGATCCACTGCTTGTCGAGCTGCAGCGGCACGGCGACGGTGACGAAGGCCAGCGCCGCCCCGGCCACCAGCACCAGCCGGCCCTGGTCGCGCCCGGACGCGGGCTCGAGCCGCAGCAGCTGCGCCAGCAGCCCGGCCAGCGCCGCCGCCTCGACCAGGGGCAGCAGGCCGATGACTTCGCCGTGACCGCCGGCGCCGATGGCCGGGCGGGCGACGAGGAAGGCCAGGGCGCTGGCCACCACCGCCGCCAGCCACGGCTCCC
>CAYTJW010001328.1:0-1587 GCA_964438135.1 uncultured Thermoanaerobaculia bacterium | reverse complement strand
GAGACGGGGCACGTCGAGCTCGACGTCGGCCGCCGTCTCGCCGAGGTGGAACGCCGTGGTGGGCCAGCCGAACCGGTCGTCGGCGACCGCGGTCAGCAGGTGCTGGGCGCTGTGCTGCTGCATGTGGTCGAAACGGCGTGGCCAGTCGACCCTGGCGACCGCCGGGCCGACCGCCACCGGCCGCTCGAGCCGGAGCACGACGCGGCCGTTCCGCGCCGTCGCCACGGACTCGACCGCGACGTCGCCGAGCCAGCCGCGGTCGCTCGGCTGGCCGCCGCCCTCCGGGTAGAGGAGCGCCCGGCCCAGCACCGCCCAGGGCCCCCCCTCGCCGTCCACGCCGGCGTCGACGACCTCGGTCGCGAGCTCGGTCAGGTACGGGTCGCTCCAGTAGCAGGGCTCGTCGGCCATGGTCACCTCCCGCCGCGGCGGCGCCGCCCGGGCCGACTATACTCGACCGGCCGTGGCGCGAACCCAGCCGTTGCCGATCGACGACGCCCTGCCGGCGATCGTGGCCGCAGTCCGGGCGCACCCGGCGGTGGTCGTGCGGGCCCCCCCCGGCGCCGGCAAGACCACCCGGGTGCCGCCCGCCCTGCTCGCGGCCGGGGTCGGGGGCGGCCGCCGCCTGCTGGTGCTCGAGCCGCGCCGCGTCGCCGCCCGTGCCGCCGCCCGCCGCATCGCCGCCGAGCAGGGCTGGACCATCGGCGACGAGGTCGGCTGGTGGGTCCGCTTCGACCGCCGCTGCCGGCCGCACACGAGGCTGCTGGTCGTCACCGAGGGCCTGCTGGTGGCGCTGCTGCAGGGCGACCCGTTCCTGGAGGACGTCGGCGTGGTGGTGTGCGACGAGGTCCACGAGCGCAACCTCGACACCGACCTGGCGCTGGCCATGGTGCGGCGGGTCCAGCAGCAGGCCCGCCCCGACCTGCGCCTGGTGGCGATGTCCGCCACCCCCGAGGCGGAGGCGCTCGGGCGCGGCCTCGGCGGCTGCCCGCTGGTCGACGCCCCGGCCCGCCAGCACCCGGTCGAGGTGCGCTACCTCGGGCGGCCGGCGACCGCTCCCCTGGCCGCCACGGTCGCGGCCGCGGTCCGCGTCAGCGTCGCCTCGAGCCCCGGCGGCGTGCTCGCCTTCCTGCCCGGCATGGCCGACCTGCTGCGCTGCCGCGAGGCCCTGGCCGGTCTGGACGGCACGGCCGGGCTCGAGCTCCACCTCCTCCACGGCGACCTGCCGCCCGACGTCCAGGACCGCGCCCTGCAGCCATCCTCCGGGCGCAAGGTCGTGCTGGCCACCAACGTCGCCGAGAGCTCGGTCACGGTCGACGGGGTGACGGCGGTGGTGGACTCGGGCCTCGAGAAACGCCTGTCCTTCGACCCCGGCGCCGGCCTGGACCGGCTGGAGCTGGTGCGGGTCAGCCGCGCCTCGGCCGAGCAGCGCGCCGGCCGCGCCGGCCGGCAGGGGCCCGGCCTGTGCCTGCGGCTGTGGACCGAGGCCGAGCACCGCACCCTCCGGCCCCACCCGGTGCCCGAGATCCGCCGCCTCGACCTGGCCGGGGCGGTGCTGCAGCTGCTGGCCTGGGGCGAGGCCGACCCGGC
>CAYTJW010001327.1:0-1589 GCA_964438135.1 uncultured Thermoanaerobaculia bacterium | reverse complement strand
CGTAGGGGTGGAGGGCGCGCTCGAAGTAGGCCTTGCGCAGCCCCGGGACCTCGGCCAGCAGACGGCGGTTGGCGCTGTCCCGCTCGAGGCGCACCGCCACCACGATGCGGTTTCGCGGCAGGGCGGCGGCGATGCCGCGCGCCTCCGCCACCAGCGCGCGGTGGGCGAGGTCGCGGCGGGCGGCGTCCTCCTGGTCGCGGGAGAGCCCGCTCAGGGCCAGCGCCAGGTAGAGGCACGCCAGCGCCACCAGGCCGGTGCGCAGGGCGCGCCGGGAGTCCGGCGGCAGGTCCGCGGTCAGACCCACCCCCAGGCCCGCGGCGACCAGCAGGAAGCCGGCCAGGGGGTTGGCGGTGTAGCGCGTGACCAGGAACGGCACGGTCAGGACCGGCAGCAGCGGCAGCAGGAACAGGACCAGGCCGAGCCCGACCGCGGCGTCCCGCCGTCGCCACGCCCAGGCGGCCGCGCCGGCCATGGTCGCGAGCGCCACCAGCTCCGGCCACCCGAGCCGGGTCGGCGACGTGTCGAGGGCGACGAGGCCGCACATGGCCGCCCACGCGTGCGGCACCTTGGCGGCCGCGGCCAGGCCGCCGCCCAGGTAGCTCGCCGGGATGGCCGGGGCGAGGGCGTAGAGCGCGACGTAGAGCGCGACCGGCACCGCGACCGCGGCCGCGGTGCGGAGGGCCGGCCGCAGCGGGCGGCGCGCCAGCAGCAGCTCGCAGGCCAGGACCAGCCCCGGCAGCACCACCCACGACTCCTTGACCAGGGCGGTGAGGACCGCCAGGGCCGAGGCCGCCGCCAGCCGCCGCCGCGACCAACCCTGGCCCGGGCCCGGCCACACCGCGACGAGGCCCATCCAGCCGACGAGCAGCAGCGGCTCGAAGCGCTCGCACAGGGACTGCGCCGGCTCGAGGGAGAGCGGCGAGGCGAGCCACAGCAGCGCCAGCAGCGAGGAGAGAAAGGGCGCGAAGCCGAGCCGGCGGGCCGCGAGCCACAGGCACGAGCCGGCGACGAGGTGGAGCAGCAGGCTGGTGAGGTGGTAGCCGCGCGCCTCGGTGCCCCAGAGGAGGTGGTCGGCGACCAGCAGCCACAGGTTCAGGGGGCGCAGGCCGCCGTAGGGCTGGACCAGGCGGACCGGGTCCTCCAGGGCCATGCGCGCCGCCAGCCACCACTCGTAGTCGTCGCCGACGAAGCCGAGGTCGAGCGCCGGCCAGTGCACGGCGAGGGCGACCAGCAGCACCAGGGGCAGGGACCAGGCACCGCGGGTGGGCCACCCGCCGCGTGCGGTCCCAGGGCTCGAGCCGTCGATCGTCCGTCCCCCGGAGGCGGAGGGTAGCACGGGCCCGGCGTGTGCTAGCGTGAGGCGCCGGGCGCGGCCCGGCGCGGGAGGTGGTCGTGGGCTGCAGGCGGGCTGCTGGCGTCGTCGTGGTTCTGCTGGTGACGGGTCTGGCGTCGGCGGGGGAGGCGGTGGCGCCGGCGCGGCTCCTGGTGCTCGGGCCGCTGCCCTCGCCCGTGGCGTCGGCCGGCTCGCCGGGGGAGCTCGCAGCCGCGGCCGGGCTGGTCCCCGAGCTCGAAGCGGCCAGCCTCGACCC
>CAYTJW010001326.1:0-1591 GCA_964438135.1 uncultured Thermoanaerobaculia bacterium | reverse complement strand
AGGAGCTGTTCACCCTGAGCGGCGAGGAGGTGCAGGCGCGCTTCGCCGAGCTGCTCGGGCGCCTGGCCGAGCTGCCCGGCGTGCATGTCCTCGTCTCCCTGCGCGACGACTTCCTGTTCCGGTGCAGCGCTCACCCGTCGCTGCAGGGGGTCTTCGAGAGCTTGACGCCGCTCCGGCCGCCCGAGGGTGACGCCCTCCGGCGGGCGCTGGTGGAGCCGGCGAGGCGGCTCGGCTTCGCGTTCTCAGACGACGCCCTAGTCGACGAGATGCTGGCGGCGGTGGAGGGGGAGCGGGGCGCGCTGCCGTTGCTCGCCTTCGCGGTGGCGCGGCTGTGGGAGGAGCGGGACCGCGATCGCAAGCTCCTCACCCGCGACGCGTACACGCGCATTGGCGGGGTCGCCGGCGCCCTCGCCCGGCACGCCGAGGCGACCCTGGAGCGGCTGGGGGAGGGCAGCGTCCCGATCGTCCGCGAGCTCTTCCGCAACCTGGCCACCGGCCAGCAGACCCGCTGCGTGCTCGAGTGGGGGGAGCTCCTCTCGGTCTTCCCCGCCGACCAGCGCGCCGAGGCCGAGCGGGTGCTCGCCGCCCTGGTCGACGCCCGGCTGCTGACCTCCTTCGAGCTGGAGGGCGCCGACGGCACCTGGCAGCACCGGGTGGAGGTCGTCCACGAGTCGCTCCTGCGCTCCTGGCCCCGCCTGGTCCGCTGGCAGACGCAGGACGCGGACTCGCTCCAGCTGCGCGACCAGCTGCGCCAGGCGGCGCGGCTGTGGGTGGAAAAGGGGCGGCAGGACGACCTGCTGTGGACAGGGACCGCTTACCACGAGCTGCACCTCTGGCGCGAGCGCTACCCGGGCGGGTTGAGCGCTGCCGAGGAGGACTACTTCCGCGCTGCGACCGGTCTTGCGCAGTGGCGACGGCGCAGGCGACGGCTAGCGTAAGCGGGAGACCCCCCGGCTCTGCCGGGGAGGCCGCCAGAGTTTGACATTTACGGGAGTCGTCCAGTGAACTCCGAGCCGTGAGCCGCCCAAGGATCACGACAAGGAGTTCACGATGGACGACACGGAGAGCCTGAACCACAGCGTATGGGTTTGCAAGTACCACGTGGTCTTCATTCCGAAGTACCGGCGGAAGGTGCTGTACGGAGAGCTACGGCGGCATCTCGGGGAGGTGCTACGGGGTTTGGCGAGGCAGCGGGAGTGCGAGATCGAAGAGGGGCACCTGATGCCAGACCACGTGCACATGCTGATCTCGATACCGCCGAAGTACTCAGTCGCGCAGGTCATCGGGTACATCAAGGGGAAGAGCGCGATCCACGTGGCGCGGACGTACTTCGATCGGAAGCGGAACTTCGTCGGGCATCACTTCTGGGCGCGGGGGTACTTCGTGTCCACGGTGGGCCGGGACGAGGAGGCGATCCGGGACTACATCCGGAAGCAGGAGGCGGAGGACCGCCGATTGGAGCAGTTGCGTTTGATCTGAGGGCGATGCCACCTTCAGGTGGCTCACGGGCCGCTCGTGAGCGGCCCATCACTCTGCCGCCTTGGGCGGCTCACTTCCGAAAGCCCCCGGCTCTGCCGGGGGATCGGTTACT
>CAYTJW010001325.1:0-1593 GCA_964438135.1 uncultured Thermoanaerobaculia bacterium | reverse complement strand
CCGCCCGCGGCCGCTCGCCGAGGCGGGCCCGGTCGAGGCGGTCGCCGTTGGCGAGGGCGATGGTCGTGGGGTCGGCGTCCTCGAACAGGGCCTGGGCGGCGGCGTGGCGGCGGATGGCGGCGGCGACGCGCCCGGTCGCCCCCGCCGTCACCCCGGCAGCGGCGACGAAGCGCTCCCAGACCCGCGCGCCGGCCTCGGCGTGGCCGCGGCCGAGGCCGTCGTCGGTGCGGCCCGAGTCGTGGAAGAAGGCGGCGTCGAGGACCTCGGCCGCGAGCTCCGGGTGGCCGAGGTGGCGCACGACGGCGAGGCCGTGGCACGCGACCCGCGCCCAGTGGGCGACCCCGTGCAGCTCGGAGCGGACCAGCAGGAACGCGGTCAGGCCGGCGAACGCCCCCGCGCCGTGCAGCCGCCGCACCTCGCCCAGGCGGCGGCGGAAGTGGGGGACGACCTCGAGCGGGTAGGGCGCGAGGAGGGACGGGAGAGGGGGCGTCACACGCCCGGCACCGGCATCTTGCTGCCGAGGTTGTCGCGGATCCACTTGCCGTCGAGCCACTCCAGGGGGTCGACCGACTGGCCGTGGACGAAGATCTCGAGGTGGAGGTGGTCACCGCCGGCCAGGCCGGTCGCCCCGCTCGTGGCGATGGTGTCGCCGCGGGCGACCTGCTGCCCGGCCTCGACCGAGATCGACGACAGGTGCCCGCACAGGGAGAGCAGCCCGTAGCCGTGGTCGACGACCACGGCGTTGCCGTAGAGGCTCATCCAGCCGGCGAAGACCACCCGGCCGGAGTTGGGCGCCGGCACCGGGGCGCGGGCGGTCGAGGCCAGGTCCAGGCCGAGGTGGGTCTGGGTGTCGACCACCGTGCCGTGGTAGAGGTAGGTGCGGGTCTGGGCGAAGTTGGCGCGGAGCTGGGTGCTCGGCATCTGCAGGAAGGGGCCCGACCAGAGGAAGGCCGGCTGGCTGGCGGCCGCCAGCTCGCGCACCCGCTCCAGCTCCGCCCGGCGCAGCTCGCCGTTGACGCGGAGGTACTGGTCGAGGAGGGAGCCGGAGGCGTCGAGGCCCGGCGTCTGGCTGGCGACGGCCGGCACCACCCGGGCGAGGAAGGCGTCGGTGACCTCGATCCTGTCCGCGCGCGGCGGCATGGGCTTGAACAGGTCGAGGAACGGCTGCTCGGCGCGGTTGCCGGCGTCGTCCTCGGCGAACAGGCGGATCTGGTCCGGGGCGGGGAGGTTCCACGGCGCCGCGTAGAGGGCGAAGCGGTCCCCCGGCCCGCCCCCCGGCAGCGGGTGGGCCGGCGCCTCGAAGGCCCCGGCGCGGACGCCGGAGCGGGCGGCGGTGTCGCCGACCCGGAACACCACCACCCCGCTGCCCCCCTGGCGGACGTAGTGCTGGCTCGACACCAGCTCCAGGCGGGGCGGCCGCAGCCGCACCGGCAGGGTCCGCTCCACCACCACCGGCGGGACCGAGCGGAGCGGCCCGGCCATGCGGTCGGCGGTCGCGCGCAGCACCGCCTCGCCCTCGCCCAGCCAGGCCTGGGTCGCGCTGCCGACCGTGGCGGTGAGCTCGGCGGTCGGCGTGCCGTTGCCGCCGAGGAC
>CAYTJW010001324.1:0-1593 GCA_964438135.1 uncultured Thermoanaerobaculia bacterium | reverse complement strand
GTCGGCCGGGCGCTGCTGGCCCTGCGCCGCCCCCGGGAGGCCCGGGCTCGCCTGGAGCGGGCCTGGGACGCCGGCTACCGGGAGCCGGAGACCGCCTACGCCCTCGGCCAGGCCCTGGGCATGATCGCCAACGAGGAGCTCGAGGAGGCGCGGCGGGCGAGCGCGGACGACCTCCGCGACGCGCGCGTCGCGGCCGTCGAGCGCGACCTCCTCGAGCCCGCCCTGGCCTACCTGCGCCAGAGCGCCGGCGCCACCCTCGACGCCCCGGCCTACGCCGAGGGCCTCATCGCCCTCCACGAGCGGGACTACCCGCGGGCGGTGGAACGGGCCCGCGCGGCCGAGCGGCAGGTGCCCTGGCTGTACGAGGCGCGGCTGCTCGCCGGCGACGCCTACTGGCACCAGGCCCGGGCCCTCCAGTACCGGGGTCTGCACGAGGAGGCGCTGGCCGCGCTCGACGCCGCCGGCGAGGAGTACGAGCGCGCGGCGGACCTGGCGCGGAGCGCCCCGGAGGTGTACGCCAAGCAGACCGCCCGCTGGGTCGCCGCGCTCGAGGTGGCCGTCGCCCGCGGCCAGGGCGGGGAGGCCCTGCTCGAGAGGGCCCTCTCGAGCTGCGACCGGGCGCTGGCGGCGGACTCGCGCGACGTCGCCGCCCTGGCCAGCGTCGCCAGGGCGCACTGGCGGCTGGCCGAGCACTACCAGCGGACCGGCGGCGACCCGCTGCCCTCTCTCGAGGCGTCGCTGGCGGCCGCGGAGCGGGTCCTGATCGTCGACCCCGACACCGTCTCGGCCCACCTCCAGCTCGGCTCCGCGCTCAGCCGCCTGGCCGAGGTCACCCGCGGCCGGGGGGGCGACCCCGAGCCCGCCTACGAGCGCGCCCTGGGGCACCTCCGTCGCGGGCTCGAGCTGGAGCCCGACGAGCCGCTCCTGCTCAACAACCTGGGCCTGACCCACTGGCGCCGGGGGCAGTACCGGTTCCATCTGGGGCAGGACCCGACCGCGGACCTCGACCAGGCCGCCGACGCCTTCCGTCGCGCGTTCTCGGTCCTCATCGCGCCGGTGCTGTCGCTCAACCGGGGCAACGTCTACCTCACCCGCGCCCAGTTCGAGCAGGAGCGCGGCCAGGACCCCTCCGCCTCGCTCGAGCTCGCCGTCGAGGCCTACCAGGCCGCGCTGGCGCAGAACCCCAACGAGGCCGTGACCTGGAGCAACCTGGCCACCGCCCGCTTCTTCCTCGCCCAGCGGGCGGTCGACGCGGGCGGCGACCCGCTGCCCCTGCTCGAGCAGGCGGAGCAGGCCTGCCAGCGGGCCACCGGGCTCAGCCCCAGGTTCGCCGCCGCGCTCAACAACCTCGCCAACGTCCACCTCCTGCAGGGCGACCTGGTCGCCGCCGGCGCGGCCGGGGACCCCTTCCCGGCCTACGGCCGGGCTCGCGAGGCGATCTCCGCGGCGCGCGCGGTCAAGCCGGACTGGGCCTCCTACGTGCGCGGCAGCGCCGAGGTCGAGCTGCGCTGCGCGGCGCACGCCCTGCGCCGGGGCGACGACCCGACCCCGTTCCTCGCCCTCGCCACCCCGGACGCGGCCAGGGCCTGCGCG
>CAYTJW010001323.1:0-1593 GCA_964438135.1 uncultured Thermoanaerobaculia bacterium | reverse complement strand
GGCGCGGCGGCTCGAGGTCGGGGAGGCCGCTGACGCCGACCAGGTCGTCGCTGGCCTCGGTCACGGCGATCACCGCGTGGCGGCCGTCGGGCGCCACGGCGAAGGTCTCGACCGGGCGGTCGGCCGCGAACGGCAGCAGCGGGCGGCGCGAGGGGAGAGTGTCCTGGCCCGGTGCGAAGTCCTGCACCAGCAATCCCATGCGGCCCTGGTCGTCGGTCGCCGTGAAGGCGATCGCGCGGCCGTCGGGCATCCACCGCGGGCGGACGGTGAAGGGCGGCGCGAGGGGGATGGGGGCGACCAGCTCGAACGGCGCCGGCGCGCCGTCCGCGAGGCGGACGACGCGCAGCCGGGCGGTGGTCGGCTGGTCCGAGGTGGCGAAGAGGAGGAACCGACCGTCGGGCGACACCTCGGGCAGGCCGACCGTGGTCCCGGCCACGAGCTGGGTCGGGTCGCCGCCGTCGAGGCCGACCCGCCACAGGCCCTGTCGCCCGGGGTGGCTGGAGGCGTAGACGACGGCGCGGCCGTCCGGGGTCGGCGACGGGTTCTCGGCGTCGACGCCGTCGTGGGTCACCTGGCGGGAGTCGCCGCCGGCGAGGTCGGCGGACCAGACCTCGAAGCAGCCGCTGCGCTTGGAGCTCCACAGCAGGCGTCGCCCGTCGGCGGTGAAGGCCGGGTCCCAGTCCTCGGCCGGGTGGTCGGTGAGGCGGCGGACCGCGCCGCTGGCGCGCTCGAGCAGCCAGATGTCCGGGTTGCCGCTGCGGTTGGAGGAGAAGGCCAGCCACCGCCCGTCCGGGCTGTAGACCGGCTGGCGGTCGACGCTCGAGCCGCGGGTCAGCCAGCGCTGCCCCGGCTCGTCGCCGGCGGTCGCGCCGAGACCCCACTCCGCCAGGTTGCCGCGGCCGCTGAGAACCTCGACCACCGCGCTGCCCGGGCCGAGCAGGTCGACGGCGCGGACCGCGCCGGGCACCGAGCCGACCTGGCGCACGCGGCCGGTGCGCAGGTCGTGCCGGAGGAGGCGGCTCGAGCTGCCCGGCGCCGCGGTCTCGCGCTGGGCGTAGAGCAGGGCGCGGCCCTCGCCGAGCCAGGTGACGTTGGACAGCGGCCCCAGGCTCTCGGTCGGGGCGATCGCGCGGGTCCCGGAGCCGTCGGCCGCGACCAGGATGACGCGCCGCGGCCTGGCCACGGCGAGGATCTCGGTGACGGCGATGGTGCGGCCGTCGGGCGACCAGCGGGGGTAGTTGAGCACCTCGCCGGCGATCGCGGCCAGCTCGCGGGCCGGGCCGCCCTGGGCCGGGACGGTGCCGACCACGATCGTGAGGCGGCCGCCCTCGGCGCGGCGGCGGACGAAGGCGACGGCCGCCCCGTCCGGCGACCAGTCGCCGGCGACCGCGTCCTCCACCACCCGGCGCGCCTCCCCGCCCACCGCCGCCATGCGGTAGAGCGAGCTGCGGTCGCCCTCGCGCCGGCGGAAGAGGAGCTCGGCGCCGTCGGGGGAGAAACGCGGCAGGTCGTCAACCCCGGCGGTGAGGGCCGCCTCGGCGCCGCCGTCGAGCTGCTTGAGCCAGATCCGGCGGCGGCCGTCGCGCTCGGAGG
>CAYTJW010001322.1:0-1593 GCA_964438135.1 uncultured Thermoanaerobaculia bacterium | reverse complement strand
GGCGACGCCGGTCTCGAGGAGCGGCGCCCGTGCCGCGCTCGCGCGGCGGCGGCGCAGCTCGGTGGCCGGACAGAGGGCCGGCCGCGCCTCGGCGGGCAGTCGGTCGAGCAGGCGGGCGAGGGCGGTGTCGGCGAGGGCGGTGTCGGCGAGCGCGGGAGCGGGCATCATTTCCTCCTCGGTCTCCTCCGCGGTCCACATCCCAATATAGGCGTAAACGAGGCGTAAATCAATCCCCGCGTCGACCCGGACCCCGGCCGCTCGAGCGGGTGCGGGAACGGGTGCGGGCGACGTGGGATCGGGAGGGGGGTGGATGGTGTACTCTCGACCGGCGAGCGGCGCCATGGACAGGTTCGGCGACCAACCGGAGCAGCCGCCGCAGGACGGCTCCGTCCTCGGCCTCGACAACGTCCGCCTCGAGCTGCCCGTGGCCGGCCTCGGCAACCGGGTGCTGGCGGCCTTCGTCGACGTGCTCCTGCTGTCGGTGCTGGCGGTGGCCGCGGTGGCGGCGGGCATGGCTCTGGCGACCCAGCTCGGCCTCGGCTGGGGGTGGGTGCTCGGCGTCGTCCTGCTGCTCCTGTTCCTGGTCCAGTGGGGCTACTTCGTCGCCTGCGAGGTGGCCATGGGCGGGCAGAGCCCGGGCAAGCTGCTGGTCGGCCTGCGGGTGGTCAACGACGACGGCGGCCAGCCCTCGACCGCCAGCCTGGTGGTGCGGAACCTGCTGCGCGTGGTCGACCTGTTCGTCGGCGTCGTGCTCATGGCGCTCGACCCGCGCTGCCGCCGGCTCGGCGACCGCCTGGCCGGCACGGTGGTGGTGCACGAGCGCCGGCCCGAGCCACAGCCGGTGCTCGGCCGCGTGCCGCGCGGCTGGGGCGGGCGCGAGGTGGCCCTGGTGGAGGCGCTGCTCGAGCGGGCCCCCGGCCTCGAGCCGGCCCGCGCCCAGCGCCTCGCCGGCCGGGTCCTGGCGTGGGTGGAGCGGGACGAGCCGGGGATGCTGGAGGGGGTCGAGGTCACCGCCGACGCGGTGGCGACCCTGCGGCGGGCGTTCAGGGTGGAGAGGGTGTGAGGGTGAGCCTCGTCCCCGTGCCCGACCGGGTGGGTGGGGGTGCTGCCCGCGCCGACCTCTCACCACTCCGAACCGACGGCCCACGCCGAGGCTGTCGAGGTGGCGGGACGCTCCTCGTCGGGTACGGGAACGGACACGGGTACGGGTACGGGTACGGGTACGGGCACGGGCGAGCACACCTCCAGGGAGCGGGAGCCCTCCGCTCGTGAGCTACACCCGCTTCGTCGCCCAGCGTCGCGGGCGGTGGGACGAGCTCGAGGCCCGCCTCGGCGCCGCCCGCCAGCGGCCCGGCGACCTGAGCCACGAGGACCTCGAGCTGCTGGCCCTGCAGTACCTCAAGGTGATGCACGACCACGCCCTGGCCGAGGCCCGCTTCCCGGGCACCGGCGCGGCCGAGCGCCTGCGGCGCCTGGCCCTGAGCGGCACCCTGCTGCTGCGGCGCGACCGGCCGCCGGGCGGCCTCGGCCTGGCCGGGTTCTTCGCCCGCCTCTTCCCGGACGCGGTCCGCGCCCTGGCGGGCGAGGTCGGCG
>CAYTJW010001321.1:0-1596 GCA_964438135.1 uncultured Thermoanaerobaculia bacterium | reverse complement strand
CTCGACCTGGCCGGGCTCTGCGCGCGCGCCCCTCAGCCGCCGGTCGAGGTGGCCACGGACGGGCCCCGGCCGCGCGTGTTCGAGGCGTGGGCGCGGCGGGTGGGGAGTGGCGAGGGGCCGCAGTGGGTGGTGGTGCTGCGCGAGGTGAGCGCCGAGCGGGAGGCCAAGCGCCAGCTGCAGATCCAGGAGCGGCTCGCCGCGGTCGGCCAGCTCGCGGCCGGGATCGCGCACGACTTCAACAACATGCTGCAGACCATGCGGCTCCACTGCGACCTCGCCCGGCGGGGCATGGCGGCGGACGACCCGCTGCTGCGGCGGCTGGAGGCGATCGAGCGCCAGTGCACCCACGGCACGGCGCTGATCCGCCAGATCCTCGACTTCGCGCGCAAGACGGTGACCCAGCCGCAGCCGATGGACCTGGTGCCGTTCGTCAAGGAGGCGGTCAAGCTGCTGGCCAGCGCGATCCCGGAGCGGGTGGTCATCCGGGTCGAGGCGGAGGCGGCGGAGCTGCCGGTGGTGGGCGACCCCGGTCAGCTGCAGCAGCTGCTGACCAACCTGGCGACCAACGCCTCGGACGCGATGGCCTCGGGCGGCGAGCTCCGCATCACCCTGCGACGGCTGCCGGTCGGAGACCCCGCCGAGGGGCCGCGGCTCGGCCTCGGGGACGGCCCGTGGGCCGAGCTGGAGGTGACGGACACCGGCTGCGGCATGAGCCCGCAGGTCATGGA
Source organism: uncultured Thermoanaerobaculia bacterium (assembly GCA_964438135.1). Taxonomy (GTDB): domain Bacteria; phylum Acidobacteriota; class Thermoanaerobaculia; order Thermoanaerobaculales; family Sulfomarinibacteraceae; genus CAYTJW01. Next base: position 868 of record CAYTJW010001321.1, on the reverse strand, counting down.
GCGGGTGTTCGAGCCGTTCTTCACCACCAAGGAGCCGGGCCAGGGTACCGGCCTCGGCCTGGCCCAGGTGTACGGCATCGTCCAGCAGCACGGCGGGGTGGTGGCGGTGGCGAGCGAGGAGGGGGTCGGCACGACCTTCCGCGTCGTCCTGCCGCTGGCCGCAGGCGCCGCGGCGGAGCCGGAGCGGCCGGAACCGCAGGCCACGGCGCGGACAGGGTGCGGCGAGCTGGTGGTGCTGGCCGAGGACGACCCCGCCGTGCTGGAGCTGGCGCGCGACGGGCTGGAGGCGCTCGGCTACCGGGTGGCCAGTGCGGGCGACGGGCAGGAGGCGCTGGCGCTGGCCGAGCGGTTCGGGGACGAGGTGGTGCTGGTGGTGTCCGACCTGGTCATGCCCGGCCTGGGTGGCGTCCAGCTGGCCCGGTGTCTGCGGCAGCGCGGCCTCGAGCCGCGGGTAGTGCTGATGACCGGCTACCCCCTCGACGACGAGCTGGTCGACCACCGCGAGCTGGGCGTCGTGGCGTGCCTGTGCAAGCCCTTCACCATGGCCCAGCTCGCCCTCACCGTCCACCGGGCCCTGCACGGCGAGGAGAGCGAGCGGGGCGGGTCGTGAGCCCGTCGAGGCGCGCGTCGCCTCGGTGTCTCGCGGCCCGACCTCGACCTGGACCCCGCCCGGCTGTCGTCCGCGAGCACGTCTGCGGCCCGTACCGTCCCACGCGACGCGACTCGGCGGCGGGGAGGTCGGCTCTCTCGAGGACCCTGGCGGCGCCTGCCGCGGCTGGCCGGGCCGCCTGCCGTGTGCTATACAGCCGGCCGTGCCCCCGCCGCCACTCGCCGCCTGGCCCGGGCTGACCCGGGCCGCCCTCGCCCT
>CAYTJW010001320.1:0-1596 GCA_964438135.1 uncultured Thermoanaerobaculia bacterium | reverse complement strand
CAGAGCGGCGAGGCGGGCGGCCACGGCGGGGGGCCGGAAGACCCACTCGCAGGCGCGCGCGATGTCGGCGGGGCCGAGGCGCGTGCCCCGGCCGCGCGGCGAGCCGCCGATGTCGGCCGAGCCCCCCCAGCGCTGGACCCGGTCGACCCCGGGGTCGAGCTGGTTGAGCCGCTCGTAGACCGCGTCGAGGGTCCGCGGCAGGAACGCGTCGGTCTGACGGAGGGTGTAGGTGGCGGGGTCCTTGGCGAGCACGAGCAGGCCGACGCGGTCGCCGTAGAGCCGGCGGAGGTGGCGCTCGACCTCGTAGACGCCGACCCGGGAGCGGCACACGACCGCCATCCGGTCGGCCGTCAGGGGCACGCGCATCAGCTCCTCGACCTCGACCAGGCCCTGGAAGTCGCGCGCCGAGTAGACCAGCCGGTCGATGTCGTAGAGGACCTCGGCCGTGACCTGCAGCAGGTCCGCGGTCTGCCACTGGCCAGAGCGCTTGAGCTCCAGCTCGCGGCCGCGCAGGAGGTCGATCGTCTCCAGGGTCTGCCGCTGCAGGTCCTCGGGCAGCCCGGTCAGCTCCCCGAGCTCGAGCCCGTGGGCGTCGACCGCCCCCTCGACGCGGACCAGCGGCATCAGCCGGCGCCGCAGGTCCTCCCGGCTGGCGACGTGGAGGTGGTTGAGCAGCAGCCAGATCGCCAGCACGGTGTCGAGGTCGGGCTCGACCGCCACCACCTGCCACTCGCCGTTGCGCAGGTCGAGGCCCTTGAGCAGCAGCACCATGGCCTGCTCGCAGGCGGAGAGGGTGAAGGCGCGGACGCAGCCCTCGTGGTGGTCGAGGTTGTAGACCCGGTTCTCCGCGTCGAGGAACGGCTCGCCCTGGGCGGCGCCGTCGAGGAAGATCGTGCCGGCCTCGGCGCGGCGGGCCGCCGCGGCGGACACGACAGCGCCGGGTGAGACCCGAACGCTGATGTTCGGGGCCTCCACGCAGCGCAGGACACGCCCCTCGCGGTCCTCGCGGACAACGTAGCGGACCGGCAGCAGCTTGCTGGTCCTGGCGCCGTCGCCGGCGGGGCCCGAGGCGGTCGCGGCGGGGGACGGTCCGTCCACCACGCCGAGTCTAGCGGGAACCTCCGGGCCGGTCGAGACGTGCTCGGACTCCCGATGACCACAGCCCATCGTGGACCTGGACCTGGACCTCGACCTGGACCTGGAGCCCGCGCGGCCATCGTCCACGACCACGTCCACGTCCATGACCACGTTCCGAGCCGTCCCACGGAACCCGACTCGACCGTGAGGATCCCGATCCCCACAGGCGGCTAGCGGCATCCTCCCGGCGGGTCGAGAGGGGTCGGCCCTGCTCCCGACCCAGCTCCCGACCCCCCGGTTTCGCACCAGGCCCGGGCCGGGTCACCCTCGCCCGGTGCGAGGCGCGACCGGGGAGGTGCGGTGATGGGCGGCGCGCGCAGGCGGCGGGTCGTGGCGGTCGTCGCGGCACTGGCACTGGGCGGCGGCTCCGCGGCCGAGGTGGTGGTCGAGTCAGTCGTCCCCGGCGGCGCCGCGGCGCGGGCCGGGCTGGCCGAGGGCGACGTCGTCGCCGGCTGGGAC
>CAYTJW010001319.1:0-1597 GCA_964438135.1 uncultured Thermoanaerobaculia bacterium | reverse complement strand
CCAGCGACCGGCCAGCGGCAGCAGCCGCCGCACCACGGCGGTGCCGACCGAGTAGGGCAGGTTGCCCACCACCTGCCACGGCGCGTCCCCGGCCAGCAGCTCCGGAAGCGGCGCGGTCAGGGCGTCGCCGCGGCGCACCTCGAGGCCGCCGGCGCCGAAGCGGGCGTCGAGCGCGTCGGCCAACGCCAGGTCGAGCTCGAGGGCGACGACGCGGCCGAAGCGTTCGAGCAGCGGCGCGGTGAGCGCACCCCGCCCGGGGCCGATCTCGAGCACCCGCTCCGGCTGCGCGTCGAGCAGGCCGACGATCGCCCGCGCCACGCCGCGGTCGACCAGGAAGTGCTGGCCCAGGCGCTGCCGGTGGCTCCGCGGCGACATCGGTGCTGCCGTCCGTCCCTACCGCCGGCAGGCCTCGGCGAGGGGGGTGACGAAGCGCTGCACGACCTCGGCCAGGTCGGGGCTGTCTCCGACCCGCCCGACCCGCTCGACGATCGCCGAGCCGACCACGACGCCGTCGGCGATGGCCGCCACCTGCGCCACCTGGGCCGGGGTCGAGATGCCGAAGCCGACCGCCACCGGCAGCCGCGCCAACCGCCGCGCCGCGCGCACGGTGCGGGCCAGCTCGGGGTCGAGCGTCGGCCGGGCGCCGGTGACGCCGGTCCGCGACACCACGTAGAGGAAGCCGGAGCCCTCGCGGCTGGTGGCGCGAACCCGGGCTGCGGTCGAGGTGGGGGTGACGAGCAGGACCAGGTCGAGGCCGGAGCGGGAGAGCGCCGGCCGGAACCGGCCCAGCTCCTCGACCGGCACGTCGGTCAGCAGCACGCCGTCGACCCCGGCCGCCGCGGCGTCCTCGGCGAAGCGCTCGACGCCGTAGCGCAGCAGCGGGTTCGAGTAGGTGAACAGCACCACCGGCAGCTGCTCGGCCGCCCGGATCCGCGCCACCGTCTCCAGCACCCCGCCCATGGTGGCGCCGGCTGCGAGCGCCCGTTCGGCGGCGCGCTGGTTGGTGGGGCCGTCGGCGATGGGGTCGGAGAAGGGCACCCCGAGCTCGAGCAGGTCGGCGCCGGCACGGCGGAGGGCGGCGGCGAGCTCGACGGTGCGGTCGAGGGTCGGGTCGCCGGCGGTGACGTAGGCGACGAACGCCGCCCGCTGGGCGCGGCGGGCCGCGGCAAAAGCCTCGCCGACGCGGCTCACCCGCTCCTCCCCTCGACCAGGTCCACCTCGGCCAGGTCCTTGTCGCCGCGGCCGGAGAGGTTGACCAGCACCACCCCGCCGGCCGGCAGGGCCGGCGCCACCTTGACCAGGTAGGCGAGGGCGTGGGCCGACTCCAGCGCCGGCACGATCCCCTCGCACTCCGCGAGGAGGTGGAACGCGGCCAGCGCCTCGCGGTCGTCGACCCGGGTGTAGCTGACCCGGCCGAGGTCGCGCCAGTTGGCGTGCTCCGGCCCCACCGCCGGGTAGTCGAGGCCGGCCGCGACCGAGTGGGTCGGCAGCACCTGGCCGTCGCCGTCCTGGAGCAGGACGGTGTGGGTGCCGTGCAACACCCCCGGCGCGCCGCCGCCGGAGAACGCCTTCCCTTGCGGCCAAGAGCCGCCCGCCA
>CAYTJW010001318.1:0-1600 GCA_964438135.1 uncultured Thermoanaerobaculia bacterium | reverse complement strand
GTCGAGCCGGTCCGCCTGGAGCGCCTGCGGCGGCGGCTGCGACCGCCCCCGCCGGCGTGGCTGGGGCGGCGGCTGCTGGTCGTGCCGGCGATCCTGGCGGTCAACGTCGTCGTCTTCCTCGCCTGGCAGCTGGCGCTGCACCAGGCCCGCGCGGCGGGCGGCGCCCCGCCGCCCCTGCTCCACTTCCTCGCCGCCAACCTGACCGTCTCGGCCGCGCACCTCGCCCACGGCCGGGTGTGGGCGCTGCTCGGGGCCGCGTTCTCCCACTACGAGCTCTGGCACGCGGCGGTCAACATGATGGTGCTGTGGGGCTTCGGCGGCCTCCTCGAGCGGCTGCTGGGGCGCGCCCACTTCACCGCCCTCTACCTGGTCGCGGCCCTGCTCTCCTCCGCCTGCCACTGCCTGGTCTCGACCGTCCTGCTCGGGGCCCCGGCCGAGAGCGCCCTGGGCGCGTCCGGCGCCCTGTCGGCGGTGGTGATGGTCTACGCCCTGCTGTTCCCCCGTCACCAGATCCTCTTCTTCGGCGTCGTCCCGGTCCCCGCCCTGGCCGGCGTCCTGCTCTTCGTCGGCCTCGACCTGTGGGGGCTGGTCGCCCAGTCGCAGGGCGGCGGCCTGCCGATCGGCCACGGCGCCCACCTCGGCGGGACCCTGACCGGCCTCCTCTGGTGGCTCGTCGCGCTGCGCGGCCGCCCGCTCGAGCCGTGACCCCCGACCGCCGCCGAGCGGCGGCCGATGGGCTATGCTGGACCTCGAGGCGAACATGCACCGCGTGACCAGGGGCCGCCGATGAGCGCCCTCGACCTTCAGGCCGAGCTGCTGCAGCGCCTGCTCGGCGACCACTACGCGGTCGAGAGCCTGATCGGCCGCGGCGCCGCCACCACCATCTTCCGGGTCCGCAACCAGCGGCTCGGCCGGCTCGAGGCGCTCAAGGTCCTGGCCGAGGTCGAGGACGACCCCGAGTTCGCCGCCCGCTTCGCCGAGGAGGCCCGCGTCGCCGCCTCCCTCGACCACCCCCACATCGTCGCCGTGCACGACTTCGGGCGCGGGGCCGGGATCTGCTGGTACACCATGCAGCTGGTGCCGGGGCCGACCCTGGCGCGGCAGCTGCGGGAGGGCGGGCGCCTCGACGAGGTGACCGCGGCCCGGCTCGCCGTGCCCCTGCTCGACGCCCTCGACTACAGCCACCGGCGGGGCGTGATCCACCGCGACGTCAAGCCGTCCAACATCATCCTCGACCCGGACGGCCGGCCCTACCTGCTCGACTTCGGCATCGCCAAGGCCAGCGACAGCCTGCGCCGCACCCGCACCGGCATCCTCCTCGGCACGCCGGCCTACGTCGCCCCCGAGCAGGCGGCCGGCGAGCCCCTCGACGGCCGGGCCGACCTCTACGCGCTCGCCGTGACCCTGTACGAGGCGGTCTCGGGCGGCCTGCCGTTTGCCGGCGACCCGATGCAGATGCTGGTGCACCGCCTCACCGCGGCACCCGAGCCGCTCGACCGCAAGCTGCCCGGCGTCGACGCCGAGCTGGCCGCCATCGTCATGCGCGCCCTCGAGCGCCGGCGCGACCGGCGCTTCGCCTCCGCCGCGGACATGGCCGAGG
>CAYTJW010001317.1:0-1601 GCA_964438135.1 uncultured Thermoanaerobaculia bacterium | reverse complement strand
CCCGCGGCGTCGACGTCGGCGAGGTCGCCACGCTCGCCCTGCTCGACGGGCCGGGGCTGTGGCTGGAGGGTGAGGGCACCTGGGGGTGGGTCGACCCGGGCGCCGGCGACACCGTCGCCTCCGTGGCCCCGGCCTGCGGCCGCGCCCTGTGGCGCCCGGGCAGCGACCCGGCGCCGGCGGTGGTGCTCGACGGCGCGAGTCGCCTCGCCCTCCGTTTCGACCTCGAGCTCGACGGCGAGACTCCCGCGTGGCGCGGCACCGGCGTGCTCTCAGCGACCGGCGCCCTCTCCCCCTTCGCCGCCCTATCCGGCCTCGACGGCGAGGGCCGCGACCACCTCGCCGCGATGGTGCAGACGACCCTCGCCGGGTCCACGGTCACCGACCCCGGCTTCGAGCTCCTCGCCGCGGCGGCGACCACGCTCGGTTTCGCGGTGACAGCGCCGGCCGGCGACCGCGACCCCCAGGGCCGGCTGCGCCTCGAGCTGGGCGACCTCGCGGCCCTCGTGGAGCTGCTCGAGCCGGCGCACGTCGCCACCTCGGATCCGCAGCGCACGAGCCCCGTCGTCCTGCCCGCCCCGCTCGAGCTCGAGGTCGTGCTGCGCCTCGACCTCGGCGAGCTCGACCCGGTCTACCTGCCCGCGACGCGACAGCTGGAAAACGCAGCCGGCTCGGCCGCGCTCGAGGTCGCCCGCGACGGAACGGTCGTCACCCTCACCCGCCGCCTGCGCCTAGCGCGAGAGCGCCACGAGGCCGCCGACTGGCCCGCCCTGCGCGCCCTGCTCCTCGCGGACGGCCACGAGCGGGGCCGGACGGTGCTGGTGAAGTAGGGGAACTCGGCTCAGAGCACCTGCCGCCACGACGCCGCCAGGTGCCACGTGTCACGAGCTCACAACGTCGCTGCGCACCGGCGGGCCGTGTCCCTGACGGCGTCGACCGTGTGAGGTCGTGACACGCGGCCCCCGCCCCCGCGAGCGAGCCGGTTGCCCACGTGGTACACCCCGCCCTCGATGAACACTCTGGCCGGCCTCGACATGCGACTCGCCTCCCGCCTCAGCCCATTGCAACGCCGCAACGGCGTGCCTGGCACCTTTCCCAACGGCGTGCCTGGCACCTTTCAACGGCGCCAGCCTCCTGTTCTCGGCCGCCCGGGAGATGATCCTCCTTGTCACCAGTCGCGGCCCCTGGCCGGGCTACAAGCTGCCGACCGTGCGTTTCCAGCGCCATGATCCTCCGCCGGGCGAGGGGTCGTGACGAATGGCCGCGGGCATGTGCTCGGCAGCGCACCCACCTGCTCCGCGCGCATCTTGTCGTCATGCCGCACGCACAAGGTCGAAATGGCGTGGCACCATTCGGAATCGTCGGAATCGTCGGACCTGCCACGGATGGAGGTCGCAACGGGCGAGCCCGGTCACCCTGCCCGGCCCGCTCGACCTCGAGCTCGGGCTGCGCCTCGACCTCGGCGAGCCGGGTCGAGGGGGCGGTCGCGGCCGAGGAGCTCATCGCCGCACCGCGAGGGCCTCGGCGACCGCAACCCCCCGCCCGAGAGGGCGTAGGATGTCGGCGGAGGTGCTGCCCATGTCGCCGTCGCGCCACTCCGCCCT
>CAYTJW010001316.1:0-1604 GCA_964438135.1 uncultured Thermoanaerobaculia bacterium | reverse complement strand
CCCGGCTCGGCGCACCGCCACGCGCTCTGCCTCGCCCTGACCAGGATCCCGGACACTGCCTCCGCGGCACCACTCCACACCAGGTGCGGGATCTCGGGCGGGACGTAGGGTTCGCCCCAATGACCCTCGACCCAGCTCTGCCCGACCTGGATCTCGGCCTTGCCGTTGAATGAGTAGCAGGTGAGGTTGCGGAGCGGCACCACGCCCGGGCCGCCTCCCGAGTACGCGCCGCAGCCCCAACCGTGGGCGGCGAAGTCCTCGCGGAAGACCGTCGGACCGACCGCGTTCGGCAGCTCCCCCACGCTCAGCGGGATCCAGGCCTTCGCGCCGTGGTCGTTATTGGCGTCGCTCTCTTCGGCCACCACGCCGGCGTAGCCCTGCGCCCCCGGCGCGTCGTCGGCCAGGTCGACCTCGACCGTGACGTCGAGCACGGTCCAGCCGCGACCTTCGCCGAGCAGCGCCGGCACTGCCTCGACCGAGATCGAGAGCGGCATCACCTCCGACTCTGCGATGCCGGGCAGCAGAAGCAGGCCGAGCCGAGCCGAGGTCGGTACGCCCTCGGCGTCGCGGGTCGTACCCCAGACCCGGACCGGGATCTCCGGCCCGCCCGCAGGCACGGCCGCGCCGGCGTTCTCGAGCAGGATCGAGACGGTGGCAGCCTGCCCCACTTGCAGCCACTCGAGCTCGCCCGCCCCGGCCGTGGCCGACAGGGTGGCAGCCTCAGCGAAGCGCAGGTCGGTGGAGTAGACGTCCACCATGGCGAGCGTGCTGCACGCCATCTGCGGACCGAGCGGGTAGGAGTCGACCACCCTGAGGAAGTACTGGCCCTGGTCCGCAGCCTCAACCGCCGGGATGGTCAGGGTGGTGGTGCCGCTGCCCTGGTAGCCCATGGCGTCCTCGAGGCGCACCCACTCCCCATTGAAGACGCGGTGCCAGTGGACGTCGACGTAGGGCGGCACCCCGCCCGCGACCGAGCTGGTCAAGGTCACGTCCTGGCCCACCGTGACCGGGTTGGGGGGCGTCTGGACCGGCGCCGTGACCACGAGCGGCGGCACCGGGTCGAACGCCGTCACCGCCAGGTCGTCGACGCCGAGGCGCCCGGTGAGCGCCGGCAGACCGTAGGTGTGAAGCCCCGCGTAGAGCACGCTCGGGACGAAACCCGGCACCAGCTCGTCGAGGTCCGGCAGATCGGCCTCGTCGAACAGCGGCCGGCCGTTGAGCCAGGCGCGGACGACGTGGTCCGCCACGTCGAAGCTGATCCGGAGGTGGTTCGGGCCGGTCGAGACGTAGGCAGGGTCCACGCCGCCGCCCTCGTACAGCACGTGCTGGGCGCCCGCGGCGTAGACCCACACCCGCCCCGCGCCGGCCGGGTTGGTCGTCCCGCTCAGGGCGACCCACAGCTGGCCGCCGCCGCCGCCCGCGACGTAGTCCCAGAACGCCCCCGGGCCGCCGAAGCCGACCCCGGTCCACTTGGTCTTGCGGGCGTCGACGAGCGCCTCGACGGCGATCTGGCGGTTGTCCCCCATCGGCTCGGCGTTCGACCACGCCCAGCCGACAGCGCTCAGCTCGGCGCCGTTCGCGGCACCCTGGCTGGTCAGGCAGGG
>CAYTJW010001315.1:0-1606 GCA_964438135.1 uncultured Thermoanaerobaculia bacterium | reverse complement strand
GGCCGCGCCGCGGGCGACCGTGACGGAGCCGCCGCGGGTCGGCCTGGCGCTGGGTGGCGGCGGCGCGCGCGGCTTCGCCGAGATCGGCGTGCTGCGGGTGCTGGAGCAGGAGAAGATCCCCGTCGACCTGGTGGTCGGCACCTCGGTCGGCAGCCTGATCGGCGCCATCTACGCCGACACCGGGCGGGTCATCGACCTCGAGTTCGTCGCCCTGACCATCGAGGAGGAGGACATCTTCGACACCAGCCTGCTGTCGTTCTTCTCCGGCGGTCTGGTCAAGGGCGAGCGGCTGGAGCGCTTCCTCGAGCGCAACCTGAAGCACCGCGTCTTCGAGGAGCTGCCGGTGCGCTTCGCCGCGGTGGCGGTCGACCTGCGCACGGGCGAGGAAGTCGTGCTCCAGCGGGGCCCGGTCGCCCCTGCGGTGCACGCCTCCTGCGCCATCCCGGGCGTGTTCGTGCCGGTCGAGCTCGGCGGCGTCACCTACGTCGACGGCGGCGTCGCCGACCCGGTCCCGGCCGCTGCCGCGCGGCGGCTCGGCGCCGAGGTGGTGATCGCGGTCGCCATCCCGGCCGCCATTCCCGACCGGCCGCCGTCGAACCCGGTGCAGGTGGCGCTGCACGCCGCCAACATCCAGGCGGCCCACGTCGGCCGGTTGCGCGCGGCCGAGGCCGACGTCGTCATCACCCCCGACGTCGGCGACGTGGCCTACGACGACTTCTCGCAGAAGCGGCGCCTGGTCGACGCCGGCATCGCCGCCACCGAGGCGGCCCTGCCCGCGATCCGGGCGGCGATCGCCTCGCGCGTCAGGGTGGTGCCGGCGGGGCAGTAGCGGCGAGGAGGCGCTCGAGCCAGGCGCGGGCGTTGGCGTTGGCCGGCTCGAGCTCGAGCGAGCGCCGGTAGCTCGCGATCGCGGCGGCGGTGTCGCCGGCCGCGGCCAGCGCCTCGCCGAGGCTGTCGTGGGCGTTCCACGAGGTCGGGTACCTCTCGGCGCAGCGCTCGAGCACCGCCACCGCGGCCGCCGCGCGGTCGCGGGCCAGGAGGTCGTAGCCGACCCGGTTCAGCAGCGTCTCGCCGAGGCTCAGGGGCCCGTAGGCCAGCTCCAGCTCGGCGAGGGTTGCCGCCGCCCCCTCCGCGCCGCCCTCGACGCCGCGTGCGAGGAGCCGCCGCCGGAAGGTGAAGTCGAGGTCGTCCCAGCGCTCGCCGGCCACCAGGGCGAGGAAGGGGTGGTCGCCGCCGAGGAGCTCGGTCAGGGCCTCGGCGGCGATGGCGAGGCCGTCGTCGCTTCCGGCCAGCAGCACCGCGCCGCGGCCGGTCGAGCGCTCACCGGCCAGCGCCAGCGCGAAGCCGTCGGCGCGCCCCGCGAGCCACAGGCCCTGGTGGCCGCCGCCGCCCTCGGTCCCCAGCCCGAGGACCGCGAGCTACCGCCGGGGCCAATCGTCCGGCAGGTCCGGCTCGTGACGCAGATAGGGCCGGACCCGCTCCCACCCCCGGTAGACGAAGGAGATCAGCCGGTGATTGAACAAGTCGAGAAAGTCGCGGACCGCGGCGGCCTCGGCGCCCCCCTGCAGGATCTCCTCCGTCACGTGGTTCGGCAGCGGAGAGGAAG
>CAYTJW010001314.1:0-1609 GCA_964438135.1 uncultured Thermoanaerobaculia bacterium | reverse complement strand
CTCGCCACGGGTCCCGGCCGGCGCCTCGGTTTCCGCCCCGGCTTCGTCATCTTCGACCCCAGCTCGCGTCCGCCCCTGTCATGCGCTCCCCCCGGACCGGCCGCCGCGCCCCGCTGCCCCCCGTCGCCGCGCGGACCTCATTTCCAAGACGTTCGTCGGCCCTGCCTGATGCAGCCCTCGCGGCCACGCGGCGGACGACCACTCGCGGCGCTCAGTCACGGATCAGCCCCTCGATCGTCTTCGCCAGCGCCCGCAGGCCGCGGGTGGCGTGGCAGGCCACGGTCCCCGGCGGCTGGCCGGTGGCCTGGGCCAGCTCGGCCGTGCCGGTGTACGGCCCGAGGTCCACCTCGCAGACTGCCTCGAACTGCCGCACCGCCTCCTCGCCGCCGTCCTCGACCAGCCACTGCCGCAGCCGCGCCGTGGCGGCGGCGGCGAACGCCGGCTTGATCCTCTCGAGCCCCAGCCGCAACCCCTTGCGCACGACCTCGAGCTGGCGGGCGCGATCGAGCTCGATCAGCCTGGCCACCGCCTCCGGCTCGCAGATGAGACCGATGACGCGCAGCACGCCGGAGCGTTCCCCGGCCTCGTCCTCCCGCTGCACCATGCCGTCGAGCGAGACGTAGCGCCGGTCGCGGCGCAGGATGTCGTAGACCTGGTGGACGACGCAGGCGCGGAAGTACGCCGGGCTCCGCAGGCAGCGCAGGTCGCCGGCGGAAACCCGCCCCATCACCTCCTGCAGCGCGTCCTCGCCCACCTCGGGCCGGCCGCAGATGATCCCAGCGTCCCGCCGCGCCCGCTCCATGAGCCAGGCGTACACCTGCCACGCCGATGGCCCGCTCACGCCACCTCCCGCAGACGGCCGGATTGTACGCGACTCGGGCCCGGTCGAGGCGCCGGGCGCGCGCTCAGCTGGTTCCCCGCTGGCGCAGGAAGGTGTCGCCGACCACGCCCATGACCAGCCCGGACAGAGCCAGGAAGAGCACGGTGTAGAGCGACACACGGTCGAACGCGCCGATGCCGGTCGCCACGATCGGCTCGACGTTGCCGTCTGGCAGGCCCGCGAAGGACTCCTGCAGGAACAGCGCCACCGGCGCCGCGGCGAGGTGGGCGAGGGCGACGTACAGGCCGAGGGTGTTGACCGTGAGCCGCAGGCGCGCGACGAGCAGCGTCTCCCGGATCTGGGTCGAGCAGCCCACCACCGTCAGCGCCAGCAGGAGGAGCAGGACAACCCACCACTCGCCGCGCAGGTGGCGCAGCCACAGCTGGTAGTCGAACTCGGCCACGGCCGCCACGGCGACGCCGAAGCCGGTCCGGAACAGGAACGGGGGTAGGAGCAGGTCGCGGACCAGGCGGCTGCGGCTCGAGCCCCACCAGACGTCGACCGCGCCGGGGCCGGCGCCCCCCGGGCGGGACCTCGCCCAGCCGACGCCGAGCACGAGCAGGACGAGCAGGTCCACCGCCGCGACGACCACCAGCGGCAGGCCCAGGCAGGCCGTCGCGCACCACGCCGGGGCCTCCCGCCCCAGCTGCCGCCACCCCTCGAGACCGAGCCACGGCAGGTAGATGGCGGCCGGGACCAGCCACGCCGCCGGCCCGCTCAGGGCGCGGA
>CAYTJW010001313.1:1135-1611 GCA_964438135.1 uncultured Thermoanaerobaculia bacterium | reverse complement strand
GCGGAGGCGGGCGAGGGACTTGCGGATCGCGGTGTCGCTGGCGGCGGCGTCGCCTGAGAAGGTGACGCGGAGGTTGTCGGGGGTGACGCGGGAGCCGAGGTCGAGCTGGAGAAGGCGGGCGAGGAGGGCGTTGGCGCGGCCGCCGGCGAAGGTCCACCAGACGACCTGGGTGGGGGCAGGGAAGAAGCCGTCGGGCTGCTCGCGCAGGAAGTGGTGCTCGGCGCGGACGCGGGCCAGGGCGGCGCGGGCGCGGGTGGAGAGCCAGGGGTCGACCCCGTCGTCGAGCAGGACCCCGCGGATCGCCTGGCACAGGTCGCGGGAGAGCAGGCGCGGGGCGCCGTGCCAGCTGGGGAAGCGGCCCTCGCGAGCCGGCTGGACCTCGAGCGTGCCGCGCTTCCAGTCGACCGCCACGGCCTGCCAGGCACGGCCGCCGAGGATGAACACCAGGTCGGCCGGGGCCGCGGTCTCGGCGAAGA
>CAYTJW010001313.1:399-1125 GCA_964438135.1 uncultured Thermoanaerobaculia bacterium | reverse complement strand
GTCGAGAACACCGCGTACAGCTCGAGCAGGTTGCGGCGGCCGTAACTGCGCCCCCCCTCCGGGCCGAGGGCGAGGCGGGCGCCGACGTCGACCACCAGGTCGCCGCCGAGCATGTGCCGCTCGAGCTCGGCCCGGTCCTCGGCCGTCACCCCCGAGAACGACGCCGCGCCCGCGACCCACGACCACCATTCGTCGAACGGCACCCCGGCCCGCTGCACCGACAGGGCCATGAGCTGGTGGGCGAGGACGTGGGTGGCCCGCCGGGACGCCACCACCGGCTCGACGAAGCCCCGCTCAGAGAGGCGCAGCAGGGCCGCCGCCTGCAGCAGCGCCTCGTCGCTGGTCGCCAGGAAGGTGCAGTTAGCGTGGCTGCCGGCGCGGCGGCCGGTGCGGCCCATGCGCTGCAGGAACGAGGCGACCGTGGTCGGGGCGTCGACCTGCAGCACGTGGTCGAGGTCGCCGACGTCGATCCCGAGCTCGAGGGCGCTGGTGGCGACGATGACGCAGGCCGAGCCGTGCTCGAACGCCTCCTCCGCGGCCCGCCGCTCGCTCGCGGCCAGCGACGAGTGGGTGACGTGCGCCTCGACCCCGAGCTGGTTGAGGAGGTGGCCGAGCTCCTCCACCCGCCGCCGGCTGTCGGCGAACACCAGCCGCTTGCGGCCGCGGTGGAGGCGGTCGACCACGACCGCCGCGTCTGGCTGTTCGAGTTCAAGGTGACGGGGCCGG
>CAYTJW010001313.1:0-389 GCA_964438135.1 uncultured Thermoanaerobaculia bacterium | reverse complement strand
ACCACGACCGCCGCGTTGTCGAGGGTGCCGACGTAGTCCAAGGCCAGCTCCGCCTGGCGGCGGTGGCCGCCGGCGTCGACCACGCGGCGGGGCCGCTCGGAGCTGCCGCACAGCCAGGCGCAGATTTCCTCCGGGTTGCCGACCGTGGCCGACAGGCCGACCCGCTGCAGGTCGCGGCCGGCGAGGCGCTGCACCCGCTCCAGGATCGCCACCAGGTGGGCGCCGCGGTCGTCGGCGGCGAAGGCGTGGACCTCGTCGACCACCACCGCCCGCACGTTGCCGAGCACCCCGGCGGCCGAGATGCGCGGGCTCAGCATCATCGCCTCGAGCGACTCCGGGGTGATGGCGATCAGGTCCACCTGGTCGCGGATCGCCCGCCGCCGGGCGCT
>CAYTJW010001312.1:0-1615 GCA_964438135.1 uncultured Thermoanaerobaculia bacterium | reverse complement strand
GTCGACCTGGACCACGGCGCCGGCCGCGGCCAGGAGCACGACCAGCGCGGCCGCGGCCAGGCTCGGCAGCCGGCGGGGCTCGGGCAGCGGGCTCGGCGCGATGCCCGTCACGGGTCACCGGCGGCCGGCGGCTCGACGACACGGGCGCTCATGGTCTGCATCGGGAGCCTCCTCGGTCCGCCGCTCCGGCCGCGGAGTCTAGCAGGCTCCCCCGGGTCGGTCGAGGAGAAGCCGCTCCCGCCCCCGGTTGCGCTATCCTCGCTCAGGCATGGGCGACGGCGGCGAGCGGCACGGCGGGCGGCGGTCGCGGGCGCTGGAGATCGGCGGGCCGCTGCTGCTGGCCGTCCTCGCCGGCCTGGCGTACGGCTTCACCCTCCACTACCCGTTCGTGTTCGACGACTACAACGCCATCGTCGACAACCCCCACATCCGGTCGCTCGAGCCGCTCGGGCAGGTGCTGGGCGCGCCGCCGCAGTCGACCGTGGCTGGCCGGCCGGTGGTGGCCCTGACCCTGGCGCTGAACCACGCCGCGAGCGGCCTCGAGCCGTGGAGCTACCGCCTCTTCAACCTCGTCATCCACCTCGTCGCCGGGCTGCTGCTGTACGGGGTGCTGCGGCGCACCCTCGCGAGCCCTCGCCTGGCGGAGTGGCCGGTGCGCCCGGGCCCGACCTGGGCGCTGGCGGCGGCCGCGCTGTGGCTGCTGCACCCGCTCCAGACCGAGTCGGTGACCTACGTCTCGACCCGCACCGAGTCGCTCGTCGGCCTGTTCTTCCTGCTCGCCCTGTACGGGCTCGTCCGCGCCGCGGCGTCGCCGCGGCCGCTCCGCTGGGCCGCGGTCGCGGTCGCGGCCAGCGCCGTCGCCATGGGCTGCAAGGAGGTGGCGGCGGCGATCCCGCCGGTGCTGCTCCTCTACGACGCGGTCTTCTTCTCCCCGGGGCCAGCCGCCGCCCTCCGCCGTCGCCCGCTGCTCTACTCGGCCCTGGCTGCCACCTGGGTGATCCTGCTGGCCTTGGTGTCGTCCGGGCCCCGCAGCGCCTCGGTCGGGCTGCACTTCGCGGCCATCTCGCCGCTCGACTACCTGCAGACCCAGGTCGGGGTGATCTGGCACTACCTGCGCCTCGTGGTCTGGCCCCACCCGCTGGTCGTCGACTACCACGACTGGCTGGTCGCCCGTGCCGTCACCGCGCCGGTGGCGCTGGCGATGGCGTCCCTCGGCGCGCTCGCCCTGGCCGCAGCCTGGGGGGTGGCGCGGCGGCGCTGGCCGGGCTTCGCCGGCGCCTGGTTCTTCCTCATCTTGGCCCCGTCGTCGAGCCTGGTGCCGATCGTCACCGAGATCGCGGCCGAGCGGCGCATGTACCTGCCGCTGGCCGCGCCGGTCGTGCTCCTGCTGGGTGCCGCCTGGTGGGCCGCCCGGCGCCTCCGGCCGGCCGACCCGGACCGGCTGGTGGTCGGGGCGGCAATGCCGGTGGCGCTCCTCCTCGGCGGGCTCACCGTTGCCCGCAACCTGGACTACCGGAGCGAGGTCGCGCTCTGGACCCAGACCGTGCGCGCCAGGCCCTCGAACGCCCGGGCGCGCGCCAACCTCGGCTCGGCCCTGGCCGAGGCGGGGCGGCCG
>CAYTJW010001311.1:0-1615 GCA_964438135.1 uncultured Thermoanaerobaculia bacterium | reverse complement strand
CAGGCCACGGCGCCGAGCGCGGCCGGGGCCTGCTCCCGGCCGAGGTGGCGGAGGAGCAGGTAGGCACCGGCGAACGCCACCAGCAGGCGAACGAGGATGAGGGCGTTGGCGAGGAAGGCGGCGTCGACCCAGGGCAGGATCGGCAGCACCAGCGGCGACAGGACGCCGCGCGACCAGCGCAGCGTGCCGGCGCCGCCCGCGGCCACGAACGGGCTCCACACCGCCGTCGCCAGCCCCTGCTCCGCGGCCTCCAGGAGGTGGGGCAGGTGCGCCGTGGCGACCTGCTCGAGCTCCGGGTTGGCGACCTCGACCGGCAGTCGGCTCGAGCTCCACGGCGGCCGGCCGAGGACCGTGTCGAGCGGCGAGACGACCCAGCCGTAGAAGAGGGTGGGGAAGAACACGACCACCACGGCGAGCAGGGCCACGCCGGTGGCCAGGGCGGGGAAGGGGGCCGGGCGCACGGCGTCATTATGGCAGGGCGAGCCGGGTGCGGCCGCGGGCCGCCTCACGGCAGCAACACGCACGAGCCGGTGGTCTGGCGCGCCTCGAGGTCCCGGTGGGCGCGGGCCGCCTCGGCGAGCGGGTAGCGGCGGCTGACCTCGACCCGCACCGCCCCGGAGCGGACCACCTCGAGCAGCTCGTCGGCGGCGGCGAGGAGGTCGGCGCGGCGGGCGGTGTAGGCCATCAGGCTCGGCCGGGTCAGGAACAGCGACCCCTTGGCGGTCAGGAGCAGCGGGTCGACCGCCCCGACCGGGCCGGAGGCGTTGCCGAACGACACCATCAGGCCGAGCGGCCGCAGGCAGTCGAGGGAGCCCTCCCAGGTGGCGCGGCCGACCGAGTCGTAGACCACCGGCACGCCCTCGCCGCCGGTGAGCTCGCGCACCCGCTCGACGAACGGCTCGCGCGGCACCACCAGGGGGTGGTCGCAGCCGTGGGCGCGGGCGACCTCGGCCTTGGCGTCGCTCGACACCGTGCCGATGACCCGCGCCCCGAGGTGGTGCGCCCACTGGCACAGGATCAGGCCGACCCCGCCGGCCGCGGCGTGGACCAGGATGGTCTCTCCCGCCGTGACGCGGTGGGTGCGGCGGAGCAGGTACTGGGCCGTCAGCCCCTTCAGCATCATGCCCGCGGCCCGCTCGTCGTCGACCTCCGCGGGCAGCGGTACCAGGCGGTCGGCCGGGTAGAGCCTCGCCTCGGCGTAGGCGCCGACCGGCGGCGAGGCGTAGGCGACGCGGTCGCCGGGGGCCAGGCCCTCGACGCCGGGGCCCACCTCGGCCACCTCGCCGGCCGCCTCCAGGCCGAGGACCGCGGGCAGCGGCAGCGGGTAGAGCCCGGTGCGGTGGTAGGTGTCGATGAAGTTGAGGCCAACGGCGCGGTGCCGGAGGAGGACCTCGCCGGGCCCCGGTCGGCCGACCTCGACCTCCTCCCAGCGGAGCGCCTCGGGGCCCCCCGACGCGTGGATGCGGATGGCGTGGACCATGAGCCCACTGTAGCCGGGCCCGGGCAGCGGGTCGAGGGTGGGCGGCAGCTCGACGAGGGGGCCGCGACCGCCGTGCCGCGGTGGCGTCACGGCCGGGCAGGGCGGCGGTCGGGACAGCGGCGGAGCGCTCGGCCC
>CAYTJW010001310.1:0-1615 GCA_964438135.1 uncultured Thermoanaerobaculia bacterium | reverse complement strand
TGAACGGCGGCCTCAGCTGCCTGGCCGCCACGGGCTGGCTGACGGCGCGCACACCTGAGCTGCGGCGTTACGAGCGGCCTCACGTCTGACCGCCCGCTCCCCCCAGCGCCAACCCTCGGTTGTCTTCGGCTTCTCAATCAGCGAGAGACCCTCCTCCACCTGGCGAATCGGTCGCGATTCCCAGAAATGTGCTCCCGCGCCTATTGCCTGAACGTCAGGCCGGAAGGGCGCCGGCGATGTGTCCCAATCGACACGATGCCGACTCGCGGTTCCGCGCAGTGCAGTCGACACGCCCGCGGTTCGACGCCCATCCGCCGAACCCGGTGCTCACCGCAGTTGGACTGCCGGCGCCAATTGCAGGTCCTGGCTCCCACGACCGTGCGAAATCTCTGTGCAACGGGGCCTTGCGGGCCGCCGGGGCGCGTGGAAGAATGCGCGCGATGTCCGGGAGTTCGAACGCCAGAAGAGGTCGAGGTGTGAATAAGGTCGGATTAGCAGGACATCCACAGAAAGAACGTAGGCAGACTGAAGCGAGCGGGCAGCCTCCGGAAGCAATCGATGCACGAAGACACCGTGACGCGGGTCGCGACCAGCGAGAACGAAACCGCGGACCTGGACTTCAAGGCCCAGTTCGACCCGGATGCGGCCCGCGACTGGTGCGAGCTCATCAAGGATGTGGTCGCAATGGCAAACTCCGGAGGCGGACTGATCGTCTTCGGGGTGAACGACGACGGTACACCTTCTGCGTCAGACCTTACGGCTCTCGCCGCCGTCGACCCGGCAGCCATTGCTGACAAGATTACGAAGTACACGGACGAGCACCTCGTCGGAGTGCGGGTGTCTACCACCGAAAGACGCGAGAGGCCTGTGGTCGTTGTTGAGGTACTCGGCGTTCCCGTTCCACTTGTCTTCACCGACCCGGGTACCTACGACATTGGAGGTGGTAAGCAGCGCACTTCGTTCGGGCGTGGAACCGTGTACTTTCGCCACGGCGCGAAGAGTGAGCCCGGCACGGCTGACGACTTGCGGCTCGCGCAGGAGCGGGCACTCGATCGGGTTCGTAGCTCATGGCTGGACGGAATCACAAAGGTGGTCACCGCGCCCGTCGGTGCCACCATCAGCGTCCTGCCGGGCGAGGTACATCTGGCAGGCGCGGACGGCAGAGTGGCCATTCGGTTGGTCAACGATGAGGCCGCGCCTGCCTTCAACGCAGTCCGAACAGATCTCCTCTACCCCTACCGACAGAAAGAGCTCGTTGCGCGAGTCAATGTGCTGCTTGGCGCGCATACCGTGTCTGCGCATGACGTGCACTGCGTTCGGAAGGTGCATGCAATTGACAAGGAGCCAACGTTCTTCTACAAACCGCAGTATTCGTCGCCGCAGTACAGCGAGGCGTTCGCCGAGTGGTTGGTTGATCAGTACCATCGCGACCCAGAGTTCTTTCACGCGGTACGCGAGAGTCTGAGGGCGCATGAACCGGCAAGTCCGAATGCAACTGCCTAACACGGCCTGCACCCGACCGGCGCTGACGCCATCGTGCGCGCCGGCGGGTGAGGCCTGACGTTATGCCGACACGAATGCGTCGATGCCGGATTGCGCGGAGTGCGCCATTGGC
>CAYTJW010001309.1:0-1618 GCA_964438135.1 uncultured Thermoanaerobaculia bacterium | reverse complement strand
CGGACACCACCCCACCTCGGGCCGCGGCGGGGGTTGAGGGTGGGGCGATGACGGCGCCGGCTGCCGTGCTCGAGCGGGTCTGGGGCTACCGGGCCTTCCGGCCCCTGCAGGAGGAGGCCGTGGCGGCCGCGCTGGCGGGCCTCGACAGCCTGGTGGTGCTCGCCACCGGCGGCGGCAAGAGCCTCTGCTACCAGGTGCCCGCGGCGTGTGGCGCCGGCCTGGTGGTCGTGGTCTCGCCGCTGATCGCCCTGATGGACGACCAGGTGGCGGCGGCGCGGCAGGTCGGGCTCGCGGCCGGGGCCTTGCACAGCAACCTCGACCCGGCCGAGCGGTCGCGGGTGGCGGCCGAGCTCCGCGGCGGGCGCCTGCAGCTGCTCTACCTCAGCCCCGAGCGGCTGGCGGCGGGCGATCTCGCCCCCCGCCTCGACCGACTGGCCCTGGTGGCGGTCGACGAGGCCCACTGCGTCAGCCACTGGGGACACGAGTTCCGGCCCGAGTACCGGCAGCTGGCGGCCGCGTTCGACGGCCTGCCGCGCTGCCCGCGCATGGCCCTCACCGCCACCGCCACCGCCGTCGTGCAGGACGACATCTGCACCATGCTCGGGCTCCGGCAGCCGCTCCGGCTGGTCGGCCACGTGGACCGGCCCAACCTGGTCTACCGGGTCTTCCCGCGCGCCCTGTCGCTGGAGCAGGTGTTGGAGGTGGTCGCGCGGCACCGGGGCCGGGGCGGGATCGTCTACGCCCAGACCCGCGCCGAGGTGGAGCGGCTGGCCGGGCGGCTGGTGGCGAAGGGCGTCGACGCGCGGCCCTACCACGCCGGGCTGGCCGCCGACGAGCGGGCGCGGACCCAGGACGACTTCGTCGACGAGCGGTTGGAGGTGGTGGTGGCGACCATCGCCTTCGGCATGGGCATCGACCGCTCCAACGTCCGCTTCGTGGTGCACGCGAGCTGCCCCCGCTCGGTCGAGCACTACCAGCAGGAGGCGGGTCGGGCCGGCCGCGACGGCGAGCCGGCGGAGTGCGTGCTGCTGGCCAGCTACGCGGACGTCGTCGCCTGGCGCCGGCTGGTCGCGCGCGACGGCCCGCTCGCGCCCGAGCGGGAGCGGGCCGTCGAACGCCAGCTGCGGGAGATCGCCCGCTACGCCACGGCGCCGGTCTGCCGCCACCGCCTGCTGACCGAGCACTTCGGCCAGGCCTACGTCTCGCCGACCGCGGCGGGGTGTGGCGCCTGCGACGTGTGCCTGGGCGAGACGCGCGAGCTCGAGCCGGCGGAAGCCCTGGTGACGGCCCAGAAGATCGTCAGCGCGGTGGTGCGGACCGGTGGTCGCTTCGGCATCGGCCACGTGGTCAACGTGCTGCGCGGCCGCGGGAGCGAGATGGTCGGCCGCCACCGCCACGACCAGCTGTCGGTCTGGGGGCTCCTCGGCGGCGTGTCCGAGGTCGGCGTGCGGGCCTGGGTCGACCAGCTGGTGGTCCAGGGGCACCTGGCGGTCGAGGAGCACGACGGCTACCCGCTCGTGACCTGGACCGAGTCCGGGCGCGCCCTGTGCCGCGGCGTGGGCCGGGTGCGGCTCGGTCAGCCGGCGCCGGCGGCGTCGCGGCCCAGGCGCTCGCGGGC
>CAYTJW010001308.1:0-1621 GCA_964438135.1 uncultured Thermoanaerobaculia bacterium | reverse complement strand
GGCCGCCAGGGCGGCGGGGTCGGCGGTGGGCAGGGAGAAGGCCCGGCTGCGGGTGACGGTGGTGAAGTCCGAGTAGCGCACCTTGACCGTGACCGTGCAGGCCAGCAGCCGGCGCTCGCGGAGGCCGTCCGCGACCTCGCCGGCCATGCGCTCGACCACGGCCTCCGTGGCCGCCAGGCCGTCGAGGTCGCGGGCGAAGGTCTCCTCGGTGGAGAGCGAGCGGCGGGCGTGCTCCGCCCGCACCGCCCGCTCGTCGACGCCGCGGGCGTGCTCCCACAGGGTCCGGCCCCAGGAGCCGAAGCGGGCCAGGAGCCGGTCGAGGGACAGGCCGCGCAGCTCGGCGACCGTGCTCACGCCGAGCTCGGCCAGGGCCCGGGCGGTGGCGGGGCCGATGCCGTACAACCGCTCGACCGGGAGCGGTGCGAGGAAGTCGAGCACCTGCGACGGCTTGACCACGGTCAGGCCGTCCGGCTTGTGGTAGTCGGAGGCGATCTTGGCGAGGAGCTTGTTGGGGCCGACCCCGACCGAGACCGTCAGCCGGCGCTCGTCGCGCACCCGCGCCCGGATGTGGCGGGCGATGGCGGTGGCGCTGCCGAAGCCCTGCAGGCGGTCGGTGACGTCGAGGTAGGCCTCGTCGAGCGACAGCGGCTCGACCGCGTCCGTGAGCTGGCGGTAGATGGCGAAGATCAGCTCCGACTCCCGCCGGTAGAGGGCGAAGTCGGGGCGCAGGAACACCACCTCGGGGCACAGCCGCACGGCGCGGGCCGCCGGCATGGCCGAGTGGATGCCGAACCGGCGGGCCTCGTAGCTCGCCGCGGCGACCACGCCGCGGCCGTTCGGGTCGCCGCCGACCACCACCGGCCTGCCGGCCAGGTTGGGGTCCTCGCGCACGTGGACCGCGGCGTAGAAGCAGTCCATGTCGCAGTGCAGGATGCGGCGCACCCCGGCCACGCCGGTCATGGTATCCCGTCCCCGCTCCGGCGCTCGGTGCGCCGGCTGCCCCCGGCGGGCAGGCCGCGACGCGGCGAGCGCGAACGCCCGGCCCGGCGCTGCGTACAACGCCGCATGGAGGGGACCATGAAGCGACTCGCGTGGCTCGCCCTGAGCGCCGTCGCCGCCGCCGGCGGCGCCGAGGAGATCCGGTTCGACGACCCCCGCTGGGACCTGAGCCAGGCGCGGGTGGTGGAGCACCTCGGCCGGCCGAGCCTGGAAGGGACCGCCTACCTGCGCGGCGAGCCGTTCGCCGACGGGGTGGTCGAGGTGGACGTCGCCGTCACGGGTGAGCGCTGCTTCCCCGGCATCGCCTTCCGCGCCCAGGACGCCGCCAACCACGAGCTCGTCTACCTCAGGCCGCACGGCAGCGGCCGCTCGGACGCCCTCCAGTACGTGCCGGTGTTCGCCGGCGCGAGCGCCTGGCAGCTCTACGCCGGCAAGGGCTTCACGGCCTCAGCCGAGATCCCGCGCGACCGCTGGATCCACCTGCGGCTGGAGGTGGCCGGCAGCCGGGCGCGCCTGTTCCTCGACGGCGCGGACCGGCCAACGCTGGTGGTCCACGAGCTGCGACGCGGCGCCGGCCCCGGCGGCGTGGGGCTGGTGGCGCCGCCGGGCGGCGCGGCCCGCT
>CAYTJW010001307.1:0-1625 GCA_964438135.1 uncultured Thermoanaerobaculia bacterium | reverse complement strand
CCGAGGCACCCCCCCCCGTGCGGGCACCGGGGTCGGCCGGCTCGATGATTGTCAGCATGCCTCCGTCGCGACTGGGACCGTCACGACCGGAGATCACTCTGGTCACTCCGCCGACGATTGAGGTTACGCCTCCGGTGGTGACGGGTGACGCTCGCCTGCTGTCCCCGCCGAGTCTGAACCCGGAAGCCCCGGTCCCCGCGCCGGGTCGCGTCACGCCCACGATCCCCGGCACCGACCTGCGCGTGCCGGAGGTTGCCGAGCCGGAACTGGCGTGGGCGCCCTCGCCCAGACCCCTCGCCGGGCCGACGACGACGCGGATCGTCGAGAGCGCGACCCGGCCCGCGATCGATGTTCCGGACGGCGGCGCGGTTGCCAGACCGGGTGTCGAGTCTGTGGCCGCGCCCACTGTGGCAGTATCGGAACGCGCAGTGCCCGCGGCCGCGGCGCCCGGCACGGCACTGGCGGAGGGCCCCGCCGGGGCCGCACCGGTGATCGCCGCGCCAGGAGCCGTTGCCCGACCGAAGGTGGAGCCTGTGGCCGGACCCGAGCTGGCCGTTCCCGGGCCCGGCTCACCGACACCGGCAACCCCGGCCGCCGACCTCCAGGAGGGCGGTGTAGCCACAGGCCCTCCGGCAGCCGCGCACGGCGTGGTCGCGACGCCCGCACTCGAGCGCGTGCCGGAGCCGGAGCTCGCCGTCCCGACAGGCGGCCGACCACCGATCATCCCCCGACCGGCGGGTGCCGTGTTGGAGGGGACGCGTCTGCCGACCGCCGTCCCCGAGAGCCCGGCGGCGGGTGCCGTCGCCGTGCCGCCGGCCGCACTCCCGGCGGAGGTTCCGGCGGAGGTCCCGGCCATCGACAAGCCCGGCGGCGAGACGCCGGCCGTCGCACCCATCCCGGTGCCGGCAGGCCGCGAAGCGCCACCGACGCCGACGCCTTCCGGCCGCTCACGCAGTGACGGCCGGGCGGGCCTGGCGAGCGCAACCCGCCACTCGGCAGCCGCTGCGGCAGATGCACGCGGCCCAGTGCGAGCATCCGCGCCGCGTTCGGGCTTGCGGCGGAGCCACACGCCCGAACCGCCCGTGGAGCCCGTGCCGACCGGACCGACCCCGCTCGCAACGCCCGCGGCGGCGCCACTGGTCACTCCGGCGGCGCCGGTGACGCCGGCACCTACCGCGACGACCGTCGCCCCGACTGCCGTGCCGACTCCTGAGACTGTGGAGCTTGTGGCGCCCGCACCCACCGCCGTCACGCCGCCGGTCGTGGCAGCACCCGCTCCGGAACCCGTCGTACCGGCGACGGCCGCCCCGACCGCCGTCACGCCGCCCGTTGTGGTACCGGCTCCCGAACCGGTCGAGCCCGTGGCGCCCGCGCCAGCAGCGGTCACGCCGCCGACCGTGCTACCGGCTCCTGAAGCCGCCGTGCCGGTGGCGCCAGCGCCACCAGCCGCGGAGCCGCTGACGGAGCCCGCAAGCGTGACGCCAACCCCGCCTCCCGCGGCGGCCGCGACCCCTCCGGTGCTCACTGCTACTGTGCGGCCGGAGACGGCCCGGATGGTCACCGCGGCATCGCCGACGGCGCGGCCGGCCGCGACCGCAGGCCTGCTCACCCCGGCCGTCGACCTG
>CAYTJW010001306.1:0-1627 GCA_964438135.1 uncultured Thermoanaerobaculia bacterium | reverse complement strand
CAACCCGGAGGCGGTCAAGGCGCTGCTCTCCTGGGCCGCCGCCGCCCTGCCGCGACCGCGGGTGGCGGTGCTCGGCGACATGCTCGAGCTCGGGCCGCGCGAGCTCGACTTCCACGCCGAGGTCGGGCGGGCGCTGGCCGGGCTCGGCTTCGAGCTGCTGGTGACGGTCGGCAGCCGTGCCCGGGCCATCGCCGAGGGCGCGCGCGAGGCCGGCCTCGCGGCCGCCGCGGTGGTGAGCTTCGACCGCCCCGGCGAGGCCGGCCTCTACCTCCGCGACCGGCTCCGGCCCGGCACCGCGGTCCTGTTCAAGGCCTCCCGCGGCGTCGGCCTCGAGCGCGCCGTCGCCGCCTTCACCGGCGAGGGGGACGAGGCGGGCGGGCACTGAGGGAGGGCCCTCCCGCCGCCGGCACCGGGCCGGGCGACACGGAGACGGGGCGAGCCGCGGTCCACCGCGGTCGGGAAAGGGGGAGCGATGAGAGGTCTGGCGACGACGACCGTGCTCGTGGTGGCGGCGCTGGCGGGCTCGGCCTCGCCCGGGCAGGGCTCGACCCTGCTCCACCAGGGCGAGCTGACCGGGCTCGACGGGCGGGCGGTGGCGGACGGCAGCTACCCGATGGCGTTCTCGCTCTGGGACGCGGCGCAGGGGGGCCGGCTCCTCTGGCAGGAGGAGCACCCGGCGGTGGCGGTGCGCGGGGGCCGCTTCCGGGTCACCCTGGGCAGCCGGGTCCCCGTCGCGCCGGACCCGGGCGAGGTCTGGCTCGAGACCGCGGTCGACGGCGACCTCCTCGAGCCGCGGACCAAGGTCGAGGGGACGCGGGAGGACTGCACGGTCGAGGGGAGGCTGACGGCCGACGAGCTGCGCCTCGTCCACTCCGGCTACACCACCTACGGGGACGTCGACTGGCACGCCGGCGGGCTGGAGATCACCAACTACGCCGAGACCCCGATCTCCTTCAGGACCACCGCGGGGAGCGTCATCAGCACCACGCTCTACCTCCAGAACACCGGCGAGCTGCGCATCGGCAACTGGGGCAGCGGTTTCCCCCAGGGTCGGCTCGAGGTGAACGAGGGGCGCACCGCCCTCCGCGGCGGCACCGACGCCAGCCTGGCCGCGGGCAGCGGCTACCTGGTCATCGGCGACGACGCCGGCGCCAACCTCCTCCTCGACACCAACGAGATCATGGCCCGCACCAACGGCGCCACCTCCAACCTCTACCTGCAGCAGAACGGCGGCGACGTCTACGTCAACGGCTCCGTCGTCCACACCTCCGACGCGCGCCTGAAGCGGGACGTCGCCGACCTCGAGCTCGGGCTCGCCGAGGTGCTCCGCCTGCGGCCGGTGTCGTTCGCGTGGGCGAACCGGGCCGACGACGCCCGCCGCCTCGGCCTGGTCGCCCAGGAGGTGCGCGGGGTGGTCGACGAGGTCGTCTACGAGGGCCAGGACGGCGCCCTCGGGGTCGCCTACGAGAGCCTGGTGCCGGTGCTGGTGCGGGCGGTCCAGGAGCAGCAGGCCGAGATCGAGCGGCTCTCGGCCGAGCTCGAGGCGCTGCGCCGGCAGCAGGGGGGCCCGTGCGGGGCGCGGCCATGAGGCGGTCGGCCCTGGTCGGGGTGCTGGGCGGCCTCTTCC
>CAYTJW010001305.1:0-1627 GCA_964438135.1 uncultured Thermoanaerobaculia bacterium | reverse complement strand
AGCTCGAGCACGGTCGCCAGCTGCAGCCGGGCCTCGTCGAGCTGGCCGAGCGCGGCCAGCTTGTCGGCGCCGAGGAGCAGGGCCCTGACCTGCGCCCGGACCGCCTCCTCCCGGAGCGTCACCCCCTGGGAGCCCCCGCCCGCGGTCTGGTAGGGGCTGGCTGCCCCCGACCCGGCGGTGGCCGCCACCGGGGCGGGGGCCGGCGGCGCCTCGGCCTGCGGGGCGGCCTCGACCAGCGACACCGGCGGCGGCGTCGGGCCGAGGCCGAAGTTGCGGTCGAGGTGACCCTGGGTGCTGCCCGGCTTCGAGCTCGCCGCGGGCTGCAGGATCGGCACGGAGAAGGCGCGCGCCACCTCGCTCTCGTCGAGCGGGTAGCGCCTCTGGACGGCCTGGACCGCGGCGCGGAAGTCCTCCGCCGTCTGGTGCCGGGTGTCGGGCTTCTTCTCCAACGCCTTGAGGATGATGGTGCGCAGGTCCTCGGGCACCGCGTGGTCGGGGTCGGAGTCGGCGAACGGCACCGGCGGCTGCACCAGGTGGCCGCTGATCAGCCCCGAGGTGCTGCTGCCGCGGATCGGGTGGACGGTGGTGACCAGCTCGTACAGGACGATGCCGAACGAGTACAGGTCGCTGCGGCCGTCGATGTGGGAGCCCTGCTGGGTCTGGAAGTGCTCGGGGGAGCAGTAACGCAGCTTGCCGACGAAGGTGCCGGTCCGGGTCAGGCCGCCGCCGAGCTCGGGCGCCTTGGCGATGCCGAGGTCGATCACCTTGACCTGCGGCCGCTGCTCCTCGTCCCGCGTCAGGAGCAGGTTGTCGGGGGCGATGTCGCGGTGGACGATGCCCTTGCGGTGCAGGTAGCCGAGCACGTCGAGCGACTGGTTGGCGACCTCCAGCGCCAGGCCGAGGGACGGGCGCCCCAGCACCTTGACCAGGTCGCCCAGGTTGAGACCGTCGATGAACTCCATGACGATGAAGGCGGTGCCCTCGTCGTCGATGGCGAAGTCGAAGATCTGAGCCAGGTTGGGGTGACGCAGCCGGACCGCGGTCCTGGCCTCGCGCAGGAAGCGCTGCTTCAGCACCTCGTCCTGGGCCAGCTGCGGTCGCATCACCTTGACGACGCGGACCTCGTCGAGCAGCCGGTGGCGGACCTTGTAGACGGCCCCCATGCCGCCCTCGCGCAGCTTCGCCAGGATCTCGTACTTGCCTTCGAGGCGCTCGAAGGGTAGCGACACGTCGGTGCCCCGGCCCGCTCCGTCCAGCACGTCCCAGGCTATGCCGGGCGGCGCGTCGTGTCAATGTTGGCGCGCCGTCTCAACGCCGGCCCGAGCCGACCCCCGACCCCTCCTCGCGGGCCGAGGTGCCGGTAGACTGTGCTCGTGAGCGGTCGGAGACGGGTGGTCCTGGCCCTGGTGGCATTCGGGGCGGCGGTGCCGACGGCGCTGCTGATCCTGCTCCACCTGCCGGCGGTCCAGCGCCGGGTCTTCGCCCGCGGCGCCGCTGCCGTCGCCGACGCCACCGGCCTGCGGCTCGCGGCGGACCGCTTCGCCGCGCGGCTGTGGCCGGCTCGCCTCGAGGCCACCGGGGTGGTGCTCACGACCCTGGCCGGCGGCGTCGATGCCCTGGCTAATGT
>CAYTJW010001304.1:1315-1630 GCA_964438135.1 uncultured Thermoanaerobaculia bacterium | reverse complement strand
GGCGACGGCGACGCCGGCGGGGACGGCGGGGGCGGGGCCGCCGCCCTGCTCGGCGGCGCGCCGGCGCAGGTGGTGCTGTCCGGCCCCGACGCCGACCAGCTGACCCGGCTGGCGGCCGACATCGAGGCGCGGCTGGAGTCGATCCCGTCCGTGGCCGAGGCGTGGGCCTCGGGCCGGCCCGGCCAGGACGAGATGCGGGTGACGCCGGACCGGGCCGCCCTGGCCGCGTACGGCCTCACCCCGGACCAGGTCCTGCCGGCCCTGGCGCTGCTGCGGCGCGAGGGCTTCGAGATGCGGGTCGGCCTGACCGACGCC
>CAYTJW010001304.1:0-1305 GCA_964438135.1 uncultured Thermoanaerobaculia bacterium | reverse complement strand
GCGAGCGCAGCTCGCGCCGCGCCCGGGACGAGATCGCCTCGCTGCGCCTCGACACCCCGGCCGGCGTCCTGCCGCTCGACGCGCTGGCGTCGATCCGGCAGATGCCGCCGCCGCCGGTGATCCTCCACCACAACGGCCGGCGCGAGGTCACCGTCTCCTACCGGCTGGGCAGTGGCGCGCCGTCGAGCGGTCCGGCCCGGCAGCGGCTCGACGAGCAGATCCGGGCCGCGGTGCGCGAGGTCCACCGGCCGGCCGGGACCACGGTCGAGACCGCGGTCGAGGACCGCTCGACCGAGTGGTTCAAGCGCACGCTCCTGCCGATCCTGCTGCTGCTGCTCGCCACCCTGGCCATCACCTTCGAGTCCTTCACCCTGCCGGCGGTGGTCCTGCTGTCGGTGCCGCTGACCGCGCTCGGGGCGGTGTGGGCGCTGGTCCTGGCCGGCATGCCCGCCGACCTGATGGCCCTGGTCGGGGTCGTCGCCCTGCTCGGCCTCACCGTCAACCCGGCCATCCTGCTGGTCGACCGCATGCAGCAGCGGTTGCGGGCCGCCCCCGGGCGACCGGGGGCGGCGGCCCTGGCCGCGGTGCGCGAGCGGACCCGGCCGGTGCTGATGACCGCCGCCACCACCGTCGCCGGCCTCTGGCCGCTGGCGCTGGCGACCGGCCGCGAGAACGAGATCTGGCCGCCGTTCGCGACGGTGGTGATCGGCGGCCTGCTGACCTCGACCCTGCTCACCCTGCTGGTCATCCCGGCCGGCTTCGTGCTCCTCGCCCGGCTCGACGCGACCCTCGGCCGGCTGGGGCCGTGGGTGGCGCTGGCGTGGGTCGCGGCCACCACCGCGGTGATGGCGCCGCTGGTGCTGACGGGCACGGTCAGCACCCTCGCCTGGCAGGTGGTCACCACCCTGCTGGTGGCCTCCCTCCTGCTGGGGGCGGCGGTGCTGGTGCTGCGCCGGTCGCCCGTGCCCGAGCCGGCCGCGGCGGCCGGCGAGCCGCCGGTGGTCGAGGCTCGCTGCCTGCACAAGGTCTACGGCCGGCCCGGGCCGATCGGCCGCGCCCTGCGCCTGGGCGACGCCTTCGCCGAGCGGGTGCTGGCGCGCGGCGGCGTCCCCTTCCACCCGGTCGAGGCGCGCGACCGGGCCGCCACCCAGGCGGTGCTGCTGGCCGGGGTCGGCTACCTGGCCTGGGCGGTCCAGGGCATGCTCTGGCGGCTGGTCCTCTGCCTGCTGGCGGCGGCGCTGGCCGGGCGGGTGGCGCGCGAGGTCCGGCGGTGGCGGGGGCGGGTCGACGCGCTCGGCCGGGTCG
>CAYTJW010001303.1:0-1630 GCA_964438135.1 uncultured Thermoanaerobaculia bacterium | reverse complement strand
TCCCGGGCGCCGCCACATGACTCAACGAGTCTCGTAGACGTGACTCGATCGGTCTCTCCGGGAGGTCGGCGATGACGACCGCGGCGGTGTCGGAGGTCAAGGCCAGACTGTCCGAGCTCCTGGGCCGGGTCAAGGCATGCCAGGAGGTGGTCGTCACCGAGCGCAGCCGGCCGGTGGCGAGGCTGTGCCCGCTCGCGCCGGGTGAGGCGGCGGAGGGTCACATGGCCCGACTGGAGCGACTCGGGATGACAGGGCGGATCACCTGAGCGACTCGACGACGGCGGGGCCGACGGGCCCGGCGCGGGGGTCATGGAAGAGGCTCGCCCTGTCAGGACGGGGCCTGTGCCCAGCTCTCGAGACGAAGGCCCTCGATGCGAGCGAAGTGCCGTTCGTTGTTGGTCACCAGGCGATAACCGATGGTGATGGCCGTGGCGGCAATCACGAGGTCGAAGTCGTCGAGACGTCGGCCGTCCTGCTCCAACCGGGCCTTGAGCGAGCCGAAGGTCTCCATGATCGCGGGGCTGACGTCGACCACGGGCAGGATCTCCCCCAGCCGGCGGACCCGAGCCAGGTTCTCGTCCGGCCGGGCGGATTTGCGCGCTCCGTACAGGAGCTCGCCGTAGCTGACGACCGAGATTGCCTTGGGAGCCGCTGCGGTCCTCTGCAGGTGGGCCACCACCTGCGGGTGACCCCTGAGCGAGTAGACGAGGATGTCGGTGTCAATCAAGTACATCGACCACCCGCCCGCCGCTCGCGCGCGCCCGTCTCAGGTCGTCGACGATCTCCTCCGCGGAGCGGTCGTCACGCCACGTCCCGCACAGCTCGAGCCACGCATCCGTCACGTCCCGAGCGCGGCCCCTCGGCCTGGCGAGGAAGTCCCGGATGATCGTCGTGACCTGCTGGCTCACCGAGCGCCTCTCCGCAGCGGCCCGCGCGGCGAGCGCTCGGTAGAGGTCGTCGTCCATTCCCTTGACCTGCAGCGTTGCCATGCCGACCTCCCAGCCACTCACCTCTCGACACCAGTATGGGCCCGCCTTCATGAAGTCGCAACCCATGTTCATGCATTGCCGGGGGACGAGCAGGCGCCGCGCGTCACGACGATGAGGCCCGGCAGACGCCACCCGGAGACCGCCGCCACCACACATCAGGGCCAGCGCCACCGCGCCCCGGGAGACGCCCCAAAGACCGGGGGCAGGTCAGGATTGTGGTCACAGCGTTCGAGGCCGGGCGCCGGGGACGACGGTCGCACGACCCGGGCCGCGCGGTCTGGCCCGACCGCTCGCAGGGGCGCTGTCCCAGCCGGCGTCCCGCCGGCTGGGAGGGGGCAGCCCGGAGCCGTGTCGCCCGCCGCCCGACAGGCGAGACGCCTGCCTCCACAACCCTGGCGTGCGCCCCCTGGGACCCGCCACCTCGCCCCGGAGCGCTCAATCGCCGTGCAGCCCGGGCTCGAGCAGGTCGCCGAGGGCGGCGACGCCGGTCGCGGGCAGCGCCTCGAGCTCCGAGCGGCGGCTCTCGAGCAGGGCGCGGGTCCCCTCGCTCAGGGCCGTCGCCTGGCGCGCCCGCTCCTCTCCGTGCCGATCTTCAACATCGACGAGCCTGCCTCCGGTATAGTCCGCAGCGGCAGGCCTGC
>CAYTJW010001302.1:0-1633 GCA_964438135.1 uncultured Thermoanaerobaculia bacterium | reverse complement strand
GGCCCTGACCGGCCTCCCCGGCCCCACCTGCGGCACCGGCCGGGCGGCGGTCGCCTTCCTCCCGGGCCGTCTCCTCGACGCCCTCGCGTTCAACCCCCTCGCCACCCTCCTCGCCCTCGCCCTCCTCGGCGGCGGCGCCGTCGCGCCGCTGTGGGTGCTGCTCCTGGGCCGGCCGTTGCCGCGCCTCCCCGCCTGCCACCCGGGCTGGCCCCTGCTCGCCGCCGGGGTCGCCGTGCTGGCCAACTGGGCCTACCTGGTCGCGACCCACTGAGCGGTCGCCGTCCGCCCCGCCGCGCCCGGCAGCGCCGGCCGCAACGAGTCGCGCTATCCTTGACGCTGACCTGCCGCAGGGAGGGCCGATGGTCGGACGGTGTCCACGCAGCTGCGAGGAGGGTCTCGAGCGGCGCACGCAGGCCGGCTGCGGCCGGGCCCGAGCCGACCGGCGCGAGCTCCGACGGCTGCCCTCCGGCCGGGCGCGACCGTGACGACGGGCGGTCGGGAGGGACGGCGGTGAGCGGCGACGGAGACCACCCCGTCGGCGCGGAGGCCCTGACCCTGCCTCCCGCCGAGACCCTCGACGCAGCCTCCGCATCGACCCCGGCCCTGCCGGAGCGGGTCGGCCCCTACCGGGTCGTCGGCCTGCTCGGCGAGGGTGGCATGGGCACCGTGCTCGAGGCCGAGCAGGGAGCGCCGCTCCGCCGCCGCGTCGCCATCAAGCTGATCCACACCGCCCGCCGCTCGAGCCCCGAGGCCGTGCTCCGCTTCCAGGCCGAGCGGCAGGCCCTGGCGCGCATGAGCCACCCCTCCATCGCCCAGGTCTTCGACGCCAGCACCACCGCCGACGGCACCCCCTACATCGCCATGGAGCTGGTGTCCGGCCAACCGATCACCCGCTTCTGCGACCAGCGCCGCCTGAGCGTGGCGCGCCGCCTCGAGCTGTTCGTCGCCGTCTGCGAGGGCGTCCAGCACGCCCACCAGAAGGGCGTCATCCACCGCGACCTCAAGCCGTCCAACATCCTGGTGGTCGAGGAGCAGGGCCGCCCGCTGCCCAAGATCATCGACTTCGGCATCGCCCGGGCGCTCGACGAACCCCTCGCCGACGGCACGCTGGGGACCTGCAGCCACCTCCTCGGCACGCCCGCCTACCTCAGCCCGGAGGCGGTCGAGCCGGGGCCCGAGCGGGAGGACCTCGACACCCGCGCCGACGTCTACTCGCTCGGCGTCGTCCTGTACGAGCTGCTGACCGGCGTGCTGCCCTTCGACACCGCCGGCCGGAGCCTGGCGCAGCTGCTCAAGGCCTGCACCGAAGAGGCGCCGCGGCCGAGCACGCGGGTCGACACCCTGGCCCCGGACGCCCGCGACCGGGTCGCCTCGTCGCGCCGGGTCAACCCGGTCGGGCTGCGCCGCTTCCTGCGCCAGGACCTGGACTGGGTGATCCTCAGGGCCGTCGCCCGCGACCGCTCCCGCCGCTACGCCTCGGCCGCCGAGCTGGCCGAGGACATCCGCCGCCACCTGCGCCACGAGCCGGTCGCGGCCAGCCCGCCGAGCGCCGCCTACCGCCTCGCCAAGCTGGTGCAGCGGCACACCGCGGCGGCGGTGGCCGCGGTGGCGCTGGTCGGCGGCCTGGTCGGCA
>CAYTJW010001301.1:0-1635 GCA_964438135.1 uncultured Thermoanaerobaculia bacterium | reverse complement strand
CACGGTCCTGGTCCGCCTGGCCCAGCCCCTGGCGGAAGCGGTGTCGGTGGCCTGGCCCGAGGTCGGCGCGACCGGAGCCGTCGAGGTGCGGAGCGTCGTCGGCGGCCGCCTGACCCTGGTGGGCGAGCTGGAGGCGGCCTGGGCCGGGGCGACCTCGCCGCCGGCGGTGGTGGTGGCGGTCGGCGCGGCCCCACTCGACGAGGTGCGGGGCGTGCTCGACCGGTTGCCGGGCTCGGCTGTGCCGCTGCCGCCGCTGGCCGGCGGCCCGGAGCTGGTGGAGGGTGGGTTGGAACGTCGGCTCGGCCGGCCCGGCGCCAGCGCCGTGCTCCGCCTCGAGGTGGCTCTGCCGCCGCCGGCCGACGGGCGGCGGTCGGCCGTGGAGGTGCTGCTGGAGCTCGTGCCCGAGCTCCTCGGCGGCGAGCTGCCGGGGTTGCGGCTGCGGGTCGAGGGGGATCGGGGGGTGCTGGAGGCGGCGGTCGACGCCGACCTCGCCGACATGCGCCTGGCGAGCCTGCGGGCCACGCTGGCGCGGCTCGCGGTCGCGCCCCAGCTGTCGGCGGAGCGGGTGGAGATGGCGCGGCGACGACTGGAGGCGCGCCGCTGGTCGCGCCTCGAGGCTCAGCCCGCCGCTGCCGCCCTGCTCCTCGAGCTCGAGCTGCGAGGTGGCGGCGACGCGGTCCGGGAGATGCTCTTCGGTCTCGAGGGGGCCACGCCCGAGGCGGTGCGGGGGGCGGCTCAGACCTGGTTGCCGCTGCACCCCGGGGCGGCGGTCCTGCTGCTGCCGCCGCAGGTCCTCGACCCGCGCTTCGCCGCCGGTCCGGAGCTGCTCCAGCTCGACAACGACATGGCCGTCGCGCTGCTCGAGCGCCCGTCCAGCGGTCTGGCCACCCTGTGCCTGCGGCCGGTGGTGGTGCCGGACATCGACGGCGAGGTGGCGGCCACGGTCCTCGCCCGACTGGCCGGCGAGCTGCGCGGTGGGGAGTCGCCGCCGGCGGTGGTCGCGGTCGAGCAGCAGCCGGTCCGGCTGGAGCTGGCCGCCACGGCCGACGCCTTCGCCGAGCTGTGCGAGGCCCTGCGTGCCGCCCTCGACCGGCTGAGCCAGGACCAGCAGACCCTGAGCCCGGCAGGCGACGACGCCCGCAGGCAGGCCCTGCGCATGGCCGCCGGGCGGCTCGGACTGGCCGAGGGGAAGGAGCTGACGCCGGCCGACCTGCTGCGCCCCGACAACCTCGCCCTGGGCGCAGTGGCGAGCGACGGCGAGGCCGCGGGCGAGGCGTTGCGCAAGTTCCTCGGCGACTTCCGCGTGGCCCAGCACCGACCGCAGGGTGGGGCTGTCGGCACCCACGAGCAGCGGTGGTCCAGCGTGCCGGGGACGAGCTCGGCGGTGGCCGTGCTGGTGCCGGTGCCAGGTCCGCCAGACGCCAGCGGCGTCAGGGTCGTGGTGGAGCTGCTGCGACGGCGCTGCGCGAGCCTGGCCGAGGCGGAGGCCCAGGTGGTCGAGCCGCTGGTGCCCGGGCAGACGACGCTGGTCGTGCTGGTGCGCGGCGCCGGCGATCTCGACCAGCTCGAGCGGCGCCTCAAGCAGGCCTGGCCGCGGTGGGTG
Source organism: uncultured Thermoanaerobaculia bacterium (assembly GCA_964438135.1). GTDB lineage: Bacteria > Acidobacteriota > Thermoanaerobaculia > Thermoanaerobaculales > Sulfomarinibacteraceae > CAYTJW01. Next base: position 32 of record CAYTJW010001301.1, on the reverse strand, counting down.
GCGCCGGTGCGGGAGGTTGAGCTCGAGGGGGC
>CAYTJW010001300.1:0-1636 GCA_964438135.1 uncultured Thermoanaerobaculia bacterium | reverse complement strand
CTCGGCGGCTACCGTTACTACCTGGCGGCCCGCGCCGTGTCGCTGCTCAGCCGCGGCCGCCCCGTCGAGGCGGCGGCCTTCTGCCGGCGCGCCCTGCGCCTGCCCGGCCTCCTGCCGCGCGACCTCCTCGCCGGGCTGGCCTTCCACCTCGTGCCAGCGCCGCTGCAGGGCGTGGCACGACGGCTGGCGGGGCGGCCGTTCGTGCCGCCGTGGCTCGAGCGGCGCTGGTTCGACGGCCGCTGCGACCTGCGCTCGAGCCCGTTGCCGCGCGTGGGCGGCGCGGACGCCATGCGCCAGCTGCTGCTCGCCACCCTCACCCGCACCAGCCTGCCGATGCTGCTGCGCTTCGAGGACCGCAGCTCGATGGCGCACTCGGTCGAGAGCCGGGTGCCGTTCCTGACGCCGCAGCTGGCCTCCTTCGTCCTGTCGCTGCCCGAGGAGCTGCTGGTCGCCCCTGACGGCACCTCCAAGGCGGTGCTCCGGCAGGCCATGCGCGGCCTCGTGCCGGACGCCATCCTCGACCGCCGCGACAAGGTCGGCTTCGCCACCCCGGAGCGGTCCTGGCTGGGCGCGCTCGAGGGGTGGGTGGGCCGGGTCCTGGACAGCGACGCCGCCCGCGCCCTGCCCGTGCTCCGGCTCGACCGGGCGCGCGAGGAGTGGCGCGGCATCCTCGCCGGCCGCCGTCGCTTCGACTGGCACGTGTGGCGCTGGGTGTGCCTGGTGCGCTGGGTCGAGCTGGAGGGGGTCGAGCTGTGAGCGGGGCGAGCGTGCGGCGGGTGCTGATCGTGGCCTACCACTTCCCGCCGGCGCCGTCGGTGGGGGCGGTGCGGGTGGCCGGCCTGGCGCGCTACCTGGCCCGGTTCGGCTGGCAGGCGACGGTGGTGACGCCCCGCTGGCCAGGCCGCGCCGTGCCCTTCGCGACCGTGGTCGAGACCGCCGACTCGGACCTGGCGGCGGCGGTCAAACGGCGGCTCGGGCTGCCGGTGACGACCGGGGTCCAGGACCTCGCGCCGGGTGCGTCCGGCGGGGGCCTGAGGCGCACCGTGGTGGAGGGGGTCAAGGCCCTGGTCGCCGTGCCCGACGCGAACCGGGGCTGGATCCGGCACGCGGTCCGGGCCGGCCTGGGGGAAGTCCGCGACGGCGCGGTGGACGCCCTGCTCTCCAGCTCGCCGCCGCCGTCGGCGCACGTCGCGGCCATGCGCCTGCAGCGTCGCACCCGCCTGCCGTGGGTGGCCGACCTGCGCGACCTGTGGGCTGAGAACCACAACTCCTTCGCCCCCCGCTGGCGACGGGCGCTCGACGGCTGGCTCGAGCGGCGGGCCTTTCGCCACGCCGCGGCGCTGGTGACCGTCTCGGCGCCCTTCGCCGCCGCCCTCGCCCGCCGCCACCCCGGGCGGCCGAGCCACGCCATCCCGAGCGGCTTCGACCCCGAGCTGGTCAACCCCGGCGCGCCGCGCGGGCGGGACCTGGTCCTGACCCACACCGGCAGCTACTACCAGGGACGCAACGGCCCGGAGCTGCTGCTCGCGGCGGTGGCGGCGGTGCTCGCGCGCGGGGCGGTGCCGCGGCAGCGGTTGCGGGTGCGGCTGTCGGTGCGGGGCGAGGGGTGGATCGCCGACTCGGTCCGCGCGGCCGG
>CAYTJW010001299.1:0-1638 GCA_964438135.1 uncultured Thermoanaerobaculia bacterium | reverse complement strand
GCCAGCGCCACCGCGGCCAGCCACGCGGCGACCAGGCGGCGCTCGCCGGGCGCGGCCTGGCGGCGCCGGAGGGTCGTTGCGCGCGCCTCTGCTACCATGCGGGCGGCAGCGGGCTCCGGCCGGCTCGGGCAGGTTTCCGGGTCCCGCTCCGAGGAGGTTGCCATGGCACGGACTCTAGACGACGCGCTGGCGCTCATCAAGGAGCAGGCGGCGGAGCAGGTCGACCTCAAGTTCTGCGACCTGTGGGGTCGCTGGCACCACGTCACGCTGTCGGTCAACCGCTTCGACCAGGAGCTGATGAGCGAGGGGATCGGCTTCGACGGCTCCTCGGTCGGCTTCAAGGGCATCAGCTCGGGCGACATGGTGATGGTGCCGGACCTCGACACCGCCTTCCTCGACCCGTTCTGGGAGCTGCCCACGGTCAGCTTCATCTGCACCACGCTGGAGGCGGACAGCCGCGAGCTGTTCCCCTACGACCCGCGCTCCATGGCCCGGCGCGCCGAGGCCTACCTGCGCTCGACCGGCGTCGCCGACGCCAGCCTGTGGGGGCCGGAGTTCGAGTTCTACGTCTTCAACGGCGTCTCCTACCAGAACGGCATGAACGTCGCCTCGTACCGGGTCGAGTCCGACGAGGGCGACTGGCGCAGCCACGAGCTCGGCACCGGCTACGCCATGCCGCGCCACGGCGGCTACCACGCCATCCCGCCCCGCGACCAGCTCCACAACCTGCGCTCGCGGGTGTGCCAGCGCCTCGACGCGGTGGGCTTCCCGGTCAAGTACCACCACCACGAGGTCGGCGGCCCCGGCCAGTGCGAGATCGAGACGCCGATGCTGCCCCTGCTCAAGGCCGCGGACGCGGCGCTGATGGTCAAGTACGTGGTGCGGATGACGGCGCTGGAGGCGGGCCTGACCGCCACCTTCATGCCCAAGCCGCTGTACGGCGAGGCCGGCTCCGGGCTCCACTTCCACCAGCTGCTCGAGCGGGGCGGGGTCAACCTGTTCTACGACCCCGACGGCTACGCCTGCCTGTCCGAGACCGCCCGGTGGTTCATCGGCGGCCAGCTCCACCACGGCGGCGCCCTGCTCGCCTTCACCAACCCGTCGACCAACTCCTACCGGCGGCTGGTGCCGGGCTACGAGGCGCCGGTCTCGGCCATCTACTCGGCCGGCAACCGCTCGGCCGCGATCCGCATCCCCAAGTACGCCAACCAGCCGGGCAGCGCGAGGTTCGAGTTCCGGCCGCCGGACGCCACCTGCAACTCCTACCTGGCCATTGCCGCCATGCTCATGGCCGGCATCGACGGCGTCCGCCGCCAGCTCGACCCGACCGTGGCCGGCTTCGGGCCGATCGACGAGGACATCTTCAGCTGGCCGGCCGAGCGGCGGCGGCAGATCAAGGCCCTGCCGACCAGCCTGGACCAGGCGCTGGACGCCCTCGCGGCCGACCACGCCTTCCTCCTCGAGGGGGAGGTGTTCAGCCGGGACCTGATCGAGCGGTGGATCGAGGGCAAGCGGAAGGAGCACCTCGAGGTCAGCCGCCGCCCCCACCCGTACGAGGTCGAGCTGTACTACGACCTGTAGGCAGCTTTCAGCGATCAGCTCTCAGCTCTCAGCGATCAGCTCCGCCACCCGCCCCGG
>CAYTJW010001298.1:0-1640 GCA_964438135.1 uncultured Thermoanaerobaculia bacterium | reverse complement strand
AGCTCCAACACCTCGAAGACGGTCGGCAGGGGCACGCCGGCCGCCAGGCGCTCGCAGACGGTGATGACGTCGAGGCCGCAGAAGGTGGCGGCGACGAAGCGGTCGAGGTTGGGCACCCCTTCCCGCTCGGCCCAGTTCTCGAGCAGAGGCAGGGCCTGGGTCGGGACGGCGATCGGCGAGCCGTTCGAGACGCAGCGCCCGCCCCGCTCGCGGCGGCTGCACAGGCGGCAGGTGGCGTCGAGGCTCGCGACCCCCTCGCCGCGGCTCTCGACGGTCTCGAGCATCGCCCCCCGGACGTGGCACGACGGGCAGTCGGCCAGGACGCGAAAGACGAGGGCGCTGGCCTCTCTGCCACCGCCCCGGCGGCGCTCGAAGTGGTCCCGCGGTCCCGGCACGGCTCCAGTGCACCCGAGCCCGGGGCGCGCGGGGCGCCCAGGACCAGCGCGCGACCCCGCCCCGCCCCCCGGCCGCCGCGGACCGGAGGTGCTATCATCCCGCGCGCCGGCCGCCCACTGGAACGGGCGTCGACCCGGCTCAGAGGAGGTCAGCCATGCAGTCCCGTCGTGCCGTCGCAGCCGTGTCCGTCATCCTGTTGGCCGCCGGTGTCGTCGCCGCCGACACCAAGATCGTCAAGGCCACCCACACCGACGGCTTCCAGATGATGGGCCAGCAGCAGCCGGCCAAGGACGAGGAGAGCGTGACCTGGCTGGGGAACGGGCGGCTGCAGGTGAACCAGGACGGGTCGTCCTTCATCGTCCGCCCGGACCAGAAGAAGATGTACATCGTCAACCACGGCGACAAGACCTACTTCGAGCTCGACCTGCCGATCGACATCAGCAAGATGCTGCCGCCCGGGATGGCCGAGCAGATGATGCAGATGATGAAGTTCGACGCCACGGTCACGCCGACCCAGGAGACCAAGAAGGTCGGTCCCTGGACCGCCCGTCGCTACGACGTGTCGATGAAGTCGGCCATGATGCAGATGACCTCCCAGGTCTGGTCCACGACCGACCTCAAGCTCGACTTCGACGCCTTCAAGAGCATGTCCGAGCAGATCATGCTGATGCAGCCGGGCATGGCCGACCTGGTGGCCGAGATGGGCAAGATCGACGGCATCCAGGTTGCCTCCGAGGGCACCATGACGATGATGGGGGCCAACGTGAAGATGTCGGAGCGGACGGTGTCGGTCGACGAGGCCACCCCCCCGCCCGGCACCTACGAGGTGCCCGCCGGCTACGCCAAGCAGGCGTTCGACTTCATGAAGATGCAGCAGATCGGCAAGTAGCCCGGGCGGACGTCCGCGCATCCGAGCCGGGGCGCACGGGCTTGCGCCCCGGTCGTTTTTTCCGGGCTCGAGCTCAGGCGACCGGGCCCGCCCCCGCCGCGCGCCGCCCCTCCTCGGCGTTGTGCAGGAGGAGCTCGACCTTGCCCTCGCTCGGCCAGGCCAGCAGCATGAAGGCGCCGCCGGCGGCGACCAGGGCGCTGCCGACCATGGCGCCGCTGCCGAGGGAGGCCACCACCGGCCCGAGGGCGGCGGCGGCGAGCAGCAGCAGCAGGACCACGCCGTAGGTGCGCAGGTGAGCCGCCAGCAGCCGGGGGCGGTCGGCCGTGACCGCGTAGGCCGCGCGCGCCCGATCGAG
>CAYTJW010001297.1:0-1641 GCA_964438135.1 uncultured Thermoanaerobaculia bacterium | reverse complement strand
CACCTGGTCGGCACGGCTCGCGAACGGGGCCGGGACTCTCCGGGCGAGGGCGAGGGCGAGGCCCGCGGCCTCGAGGGCGGTGGAGAGAGCGATGAGCTGGTTGGATCGGGGCGTCCGCCACGGTTGAGCCCCACCGCTGCTCGCTGCTCGCCGTCGCTGCCGCTGTCGCTGTCGCCGTCGCTGCTCACTGCTCCCCGCCCCCGCCCCTGTCGCTGTCGCTGTCGCTGCCCCCGGGGTGGAATCAGCCGAGCCGGCTGCGTCCCAGCATCGCCACCCCGTCACCGTTGACTCCGTCTGGGGTGACAGCTCCCCACCACCCAGCTCAAGCTGCGCTGCAGCAACGCCCTGGCGACAACGCAACGACCTCGCGGGCCATCCGGGGCGGTCGGTGGGGCCGACCGCTGACGGCTGACCGCCGCCGGCTCTCAGGTGCGCGGCTGCTCGGCGCCGCAGTGCATGCAGGCCAGCGCCTGGCGCGGGATGCGCTGGCGGCAGTCGGGGTTGACGCACGCCTTGAGCGGCGCGGCGCCGAGGCGGGACAGCACCAGGGCGCAGGCGACGAGCGCCGCCAGCGCAGCGAGCGCCAGCACCGGCGCCACCACCGCCGCCAGCGACGCGGTCGCCGACACGCCGGCCTCGCCGAGGCCGACCGCGCGCCCCACCCAGTGGTGGAGGGCGAAGACCTCCCGCGTCGCGCCGCGGAGGCGGTGACGGACGAAGGCCACCGCGGCCGCGGTGCCGGTGCCGAGCAGGCCGGAGGCGCCGAGCTCGAGCAGGCTCTGGTCGACCGTGCCGGTGGCGGCGGCGAAGGCGATGAAGCCGGTGGCCGCCTTGGGCAGGTAGTGGACCAGGTCCACGTACTGCGCCAGGTCGGGGTCGGACTCGACCCAGATCTCGGCCACCGTCAGCACGGCCAGGACCACCATGACCGCCGGGCTGGCGATCCACGCCCACTGCGGCGACAGCTCGAAGTACTCGGTGTGGTGCAGGGCGCCGAGGGCGAGGACCGGGACGTAGGCCTTGGCCCCCACCCCGCTCGCCAGGCCGAAACCGGTCAGGTAGGACATCAGCGGCGACATCCGCGTCCTCCATGGCCCCAGCCGAAGCGCCGGCGAGGCCTCACCCCATGATAACGGCACCGGCGCCGGCAGGTTCTCGGCTCAGCCGCGCCTCACCCCGGGGTCAACGCGTGCGACAGCCACGCCACCAGGGCGCCGAGCGCCAGCGCTCCGGCCAGCAGCAACCCGAGCACCAGCAGGGTCACGCCCAGCAGGCCGACCAGGACCAGCGTCTCCCACGCCGCCACCGGCCGCCGCTCGAGCTCCCGGCCCAGACACCACAGGTTGTAGCCGTGGACCAGGGTGGTGAAGCCGGCGTACGTCGCGACGCCGGCCAGCACCCCGAAGCCGGGCACCACCGCCAGGGTGTACGCCGGCCCCGCCCCCCAGACGAAGGCGAGACGGGTCAGCCAGCGGCTCACCAGCCGCCGCCGGAAGCCCAGGAAGCGGCGCGCCCCTGCCGCCAGCACCAGCCGCGCGACCACCAGGTGGGTCACCATCACGGCGCCGGCGAGCAGCGGCGCCGCGGCGTGCGCCAGGGGCAGCAGCGCCGACACCACCGCCACCAGCGGCAGCCCCACCG
>CAYTJW010001296.1:0-1650 GCA_964438135.1 uncultured Thermoanaerobaculia bacterium | reverse complement strand
GCGTCCAGGTCGAGCTGCCGCGCCCGCTCTGCCACCCAGTCCGCGAAGCCCGGCGCCCACTCGACCCGACCGCCGGCCTCGGCCGCCCAGCGCCGCTCGAGCGGCTCGAGCAGCTCGAGCCGGACCCAGTCCGGCGGCAGCGCCCGGTCGTCGTCGGCCGGCGCGCAGAGGATGTCGACGCAGGCCCTGAGCGCCGCGTCCAGCTCGGTCGCGGCGGCACCGGCCACCCCGCCCGTCTCGCCGCCGATCAGGAAGCCGACGTGGTGGGTGGCCACGGCGGTGGTGCCGGTCGCCAGGCCGAGGACGCAGGTGCTGTCCGCCCACGACGTCTCCTCGCCCCGGGCATCGGCCAGCACACCCTCGGCGAGGGCCTTGGCCAGCGCCACCTGCACCGCCGGGTGGGCGCAGTCCACCGCCCGCAGCAGCACCACCGACCACGGCTGCTGGCGGAGCGCCTGGTGGAGGTGGATCGGCCGGTCGTGCCCGACGTAGCCGGGGGACGCGCCGATCAGGCGCGTCACGTCGGCCGGGTGGACGTAGGACGAGAAGTCCTCCTCCACCACCCGCGAGCCGTCGCCCAGCAGGGTGTCGGCCAGGACCTGGGCGACCCGGGCCGCCCGCGCCAGGCCCGGCACGGCCACGACCAGGTTGGGTCGCCCCGGCCGCAGGTCGAGGTTGGCCATGGTCACCTTGAGCCGCCGCGCGACGCGGTCGGCGTCCGCCACCGCCAGCCCGGCCCGCGCCACCAGCTCGTCGGGCAGCCGCTCGAGCCTCTTCTCCCGCTCCTCGGTCGTGACCGGCAGCCCGACCACCCGCGCCACGACCTCCCGCACCAGGGCCTCGTCGCAGCGGTCCCGGCCGTGCACCACCGCCCGCGCCACGGTCTGGTCGAGGATGTCGATCGCCTTGTCCGGGAAACGGCGGTGGCGGAGGTAGCGCCCGGACAGGGCGATGATGGCGTCGAGCGCGGCCGCGTCCACCGCCACCGGCGTGGCGCGCCTGGCCAGGGCGGCCGCCCGGGCCTCGATGGCCACCCGGGTCGAGGCCGGGTCGAGCTCCTGCACCTTGACCACCTGGAAGCGGCGCTCGAAGGCCGGGTCGTTGGCCAGGTGGAGGGTGTACTCGCCGTCGGTGGTGGCGCCGATGCACAGCATCTTGCCCCGCGCCAGGGCCGGCTTGAGGATGTTGGCCACGTCGTTGGTGCCGCGGCCGCCGGCGCCCGTGCCGACCACGGTGTGGACCTCGTCCAGGAACAGGATCAGGCCGGGCTGCTCCGCCTCCTGCACGACCTGCCGCAGGCGCTTCTCGAGCTCGCCGACGATGCCCATGCCCTGCACCAGGTCGGCGGTCTGCAGGGCGAGGATGCGGTAGTCCTTGAGCGGCGCCGGCACCTCGCCGGAGACGATGCGCTGGGCGAGCAGCTCGACGATCGCGGTCTTGCCGACGCCGGCCGGGCCGATCAGCAGCGGGTTGGGCTTGGACGGCCGGCAGAGGGTCTCGACCACCAGCTCGAGCTCGCGGTCGCGACCCACCACCGGCGGCAGCTCGCCGGTGGCGGCCAGGGCGGTGAGGTCACGGCCGAGGGACTCGACCGTCGGCGCGGCCGCCTTCGGCCTCCAGGCCAGGGTCGGGGCGGCCTGCGCCACCCCC
>CAYTJW010001295.1:0-1652 GCA_964438135.1 uncultured Thermoanaerobaculia bacterium | reverse complement strand
TCACCTCCGCCCCCACCCCGCTGACCGAGACCACGATCGCCCCAGCTGCCAGCCCGAGCTGACAGCTGACAGCCGACAGCTGACGGCTTCTCCTCCTCATGCCGCCTCCCCGGCGCCCGGGGCGCCGCTCGCGACCAGGTGCAGGAAGGTGTCCTCGAGGGACGCGCGCACGACCCGCAGCTCCTCGACCTCGAGCCCGGATGAGACCAGGTCCTGCCGCAGGGCCGCCGCCGCCTCCTCGGAGCCGACGCGGACGGGGAAGCGGGCGCCGAACGACTGCACCGCCACCACCCCGGGCGCCCGGGCGAGGACCGCCCCCGCCCGCGTCCGGGGGGCGGCCGCGACCTCGACCACCACCCCCGGCAGCAGCGCCGCCAGGGCCGCCGGCCGGTCGTCGGCCAGCACCCGGCCGCGGTGCATCAACACCACCCGCGAGCAGCGCTCGGCCTCGTCCAGGTAGGGGGTGGCGACGACCAGGGTCAGGCCCTCGGCGACCAGCTCGCCGAGCAGGCGCCACAGCTCGCGGCGGGTGACCGGGTCGACGCCCGCGGTCGGCTCGTCCAGGACCAGCACCTCGGGCGAGTGCATCAGCGCGCAGGCCAGGGCCAGCTTCTGCTTCATGCCGCCGGACAGGCGCTCGGCCAGCCGGTCGGCGAAGCGGGCCAGGTCGACCCGCTCGAGGAGCTCGGCGCGACGCGACCGCCAGTCGGGGACGCCGAGCAAGAGGGCGAAGAACTGCACGTTCTCGGCCACGGTCAGGTCGCCGTAGAGAGCGAAGCGCTGCGCCAGGTAGCCGAGCCGGTGGTGGAGGGCCCGGCGCTCGCGCCAGGCGTCGCGACCGAGCACCCGCACGCTGCCCGCGCAGGCGCGGTCGAGCCCGGCCAGGACGCGCAGGGTCGAGGTCTTGCCGGCGCCGTCGGGGCCGATCAGACCCACCACCTCACCGCGGTCCACCGCCAGGTCGACTCCGGCCACGGCCTCGACCCGCCCGTAACGGACCACCAGGCCCTGCGCCCGCACCACCGCGCCGGCGCCCTCGCCCATCACCGCGCCCCGCCGTCGAAGTGAGCGTCGGCCGGCATGCCGGGCTTGAGCAACCCGTCCGGGTTGGCCACCGCCACCTTGACCTTGAACACCAGCTTGGCGCGCTCCTCGGGCGTCTGCACGTTCTTGGGCGTGAACTCGGCCACCGACGAGACGAAGCTGACCGTGCCGGACAGCGCCCGGTCGCAGCCGTCGACCCGCACCTCGACCGGCGCGCCGAGCCGCACCCTCACCAGCGACGGCTCGTCGACGTAGACCTCGAGCCAGGGCTGGTCCACGTCGGTCAGGACCTCGAGCAGCGCCCCCGGCGCCAGCACCTCGCCGGGCTCGGTGGCGCGGCGGGTGATGACCCCGCCGCGCGGGGCGGTGACGGTGGCGTCGGCGATCCGCTTCTCGATCGTCGCGATCGTCGCCCGCATCGCGTCGCGCTGCGCCCGCGCCGCGTCGAGCTCCTCCCGCCGCGGCCCGGCCTCGAGCTTGTCCAGGGTCGCCCGGCCCGCGGCCAACGAGCGCTCCAGCATCGCCACCCGGGTGCGGCTGTCGTCGCGGGCCTTGAGCGTGGCCGTGCCGCGGTCGGCCAGGCCCTCCAGCCGCGCGAGGTCGAGGCT
>CAYTJW010001294.1:0-1653 GCA_964438135.1 uncultured Thermoanaerobaculia bacterium | reverse complement strand
GGCGGTCGAGGCCTCGGCCGACGCGGCCCTGCTGCGGTCGGTGACGGTCGCGGTCGACGCCGGCGCCGCGGCGTCGGTGCTGGTCGACCCGGCCCAGCTGGAGGCGGCGGTGCGCGAGCTGCTCGCCAACGCCGTCCGCCTGTCCCCGGCCGGGGCGCGGGTGCGGGTCTCCTGGCGCCTCCTCGAGCCGGCCGCACTGGCGGTCGACGTGGAGGACCAGGGCCCCGGCATCTCGGCCGAGCTCGAGGGCCGCCTGATGAGACCGTTCTTCTCCACGTCCGAGCACCGCAACGGCCTCGGCCTGAAGTTGGTGGCCCGCGTCGCCGCCCTGGCCGGCGGCGAGCTGCGCTGGGCCAACCTGGCGCCGACCGGCGCCCGGTTCAGCCTGGTGCTCCCGAGGGTGTGATATGGCGCTGTGCGTGATCGTCGAGGACCAGCCCCTGCAGCGACGGACCTTGGCCGCCACGCTGCGGGCAGCGGGCTACCAGACCCTGACCTGCGGCACCGGCGGCGAGGGCCGCCGCCTGTCGGCCGAGCACCGGCCGGAGATCGTGCTGCTCGACCTCGGCCTGCCCGACATGGACGGCCTCGACCTGATCCCGAGCCTGGTCGACGAGTCGCCCATCACGCGGGTCGTGGTCCTGACCGGCCGCGACAGCGTGGCGGTGGCGGTCGCGGCCCTGCGCGCCGGCGCCCGCCACTACCTGGTCAAGCCCTGGGACCCCGACGAGCTGCTGCTGGTGCTCGAGCGGGAGCTGCGCGCCGTCAACCGGGAGGAGGCGCGGCTGCGGGAGACCGAGAGCGAGGTGCTGTGGGGCTCGAACCGCGACATGCAGGCGGTGGAGGAGAGCCTGCGCAAGCTCGCCGCCGCGCCGCTGACGTCGGTGCTGTTGGAGGGCGAGACCGGCACCGGCAAGGAGCTGGTGGCGCGCGAGCTGCACCGCCTGACCGCGCCGCGCGGGCCGTTCGTCGCCCTGAGCTGCGCCGCGGTTGCCGACGACCAGGTCGAGGGGGAGCTGTTCGGCCGCGAGCGCGGCGCCGGCGACGGCGCCGAGCGGCGGCGCGGCGTGGTCGAGCTGGCTCACGACGGCACCCTGCTGGTCGACGACGTCGGCGGCCTGTCGACCGGGGTCCAGGCCAAGCTGCAGCGGTTCCTGGCCGACGGCACCTTCCGCCGGCTCGGCGACGAGGGGGAGCACGTCAGCCGCTGCCGGGTGGTGGCCTCGACCGAGACCGACCTCGACGCCCTCGCCCGCCAGGGCCGGTTCCGCGGCGACCTGCTGCTGCAGCTCTCGGTCGTCCGCCTGCGCCTGCCGCCGCTGCGCGAGCGGCGCGACGACGCCCTCGCCCTGACCCACTTCCTGCTCCACCGCATCGCCCGGCGGCTGGGCCGGCCGCCGCGGCCGCTCGCGACCGCCGCCGAGGAGGCGATCCTCCGCCACCCCTGGCCCGGCAACCTGCGCGAGCTCGCCAACCGCCTGGAGCGGGCCATGGTGCTGTCCGACAGCGGCCGGATCCAGCCCTCAGACCTCGACCTGCACCCCGCGACCTGAGGCGCGGCCACGGTGGCGATCGTGCGGCAGGTGGCGGTGGCCGCGACCGTCGTCGCCGCCCTGGCCTCGCTGCTCGCTCCCGCCGCGCTCGACGGGCACT
>CAYTJW010001293.1:0-1655 GCA_964438135.1 uncultured Thermoanaerobaculia bacterium | reverse complement strand
CGCCTCGATCCGGGCGCCCACCTCGGCGGCGCTCGCCGGGCGCCGCGCCGGGTCCTTGGCCAGGAGCTCCGCAACGAGGCGCTCGACCTCAGGCGGCACGTCCGGCGCCAGCCGCCGGATCGGCGCCGGCTCCTCGGCCACGATCCGCTGCATGGTCTCCACCGGCAGGGCGCTGCGGAACGGGTGCCGACCGGTGAGCGCCTGGTACAGGAGCGTGCCCAGCGAGAACAGGTCGGAGCGGGAGTCGACCGCCCGCCGCTCGACCTGCTCGGGCGACATGGCGCTGACCGTGCCGGCAAAGGCGCCCTCGGCCGCACCGCCTTCCTCGCCGAGGACCGTGGCCAGGCCGAAGTCGAGGATCTTGGCCCGGCCGCCGGGAGTGACGACCACGTTCTCGGGCTTGAGGTCGCGGTGGACGATCCCGCGCGCATGCGCCGCGTCGAGGCCAGCCGCCACGTCGGCGGCCACGCGGAGGGCGGCGGCGACAGGCAACCGCCCGCGGCCTAGGGTACGGGCCAGGCTCTCGCCCTCGACCAGCTCGAGGACCAGGAGGAGGTCCGCCCCGTGGCGGATCACGTCGTGGATCGCGGCGACCGCCGGGTGGTTGAGGGCGGCGAGGGCTCGCGCCTCTGCCTCGAGCCGCTCCCGGTCGAGCGACCGGCCCGGGGGCAGGGTCTTGATCGCGACCCATCGCCCGAGGGTCTCGTCGAACGCCCGCCGCACCTCGCCCATGCCCCCGCGGCCCAGGGTCTCCTCGATGCGGTAGCGTCCGACTCGTCCCTCGAGCATGGGCGGCACGTCCTGAAGGCCGAGGGGACGCGGCGCCGGGCGCCGCTCAGCCGCCCTTGGTCAGCTTGACCCCGGCCAGGCGCGCCACCTTGGCCGCCAGGTCGGCGTTCGCGAAGGGCTTCTCGAGCACGTCGTCCGCCCCGGCCGCCAGGGCCGCGTCGAGCTGGTCCTGCGGCATGGCGGAGACGACCAGGATCTTGATGCCGGCGAGCTCGGGGTTGCCGCGAATGCCCGTGAGCACCTCGAGGCCGCCCAGGCCCGGCATTTTCAGGTCCAGGGTCATGACGACCGGCCTGAAGGTCATCGCCAGCGCCCCGGCGAGGAAGCCCTCGAGGGCGATCATGGTCTGGAATCCGCGTCGGGCCAGGACCCGCTTCATCGACTGCGCCATCCGCTTGTCGTCCTCGACGATCAGGACCCTGGGCTCGGACGGCTCGAGCTCCTCCGGGATGGGCATGTTGTTCTCCCGCAGGAAGTCGAGGAAGTCCCTGGCCGTGACGCGGTTGTCGCCGCGCCCGGGGAGCTGGAACGCGCGCAGGTGGCCGCGCTGGATCCAGCGGATGACGGTCCGGAAGTTGACGCCGCACATCTCGGCGATGTCGCCGGTGGTCAGGATTCTCTTCTTGAGGTCGCCGCTCACCTTACTCCTCCACCCACTGCCCGGCCGCCTGCGACGGGTCGGCGCAAGTCCATCCTAGGCCACTGCTTGCGGAGACACAAGATGGAATCGAAATGCAGGTGAGGGCGGAGGCGCGGTCGGGGCGGGCAAGCCGGCCGCGCACGGCAGCTCGCGTCGTATCAAGACTCTGAAGGGCGTACGTCAGTTTCGTGAGAGGGCTGCCAACTGGTGACCTGAGCGCTGGTTG
>CAYTJW010001292.1:0-1657 GCA_964438135.1 uncultured Thermoanaerobaculia bacterium | reverse complement strand
GAGCTGGGTGTCGAACATGCCGAAGATCGGCGCGGCGCTCGCGGCGTGCAGGTCGGTCAGGGCGGCGTTGAGGGCGTGCGGGACCCCGGCGCCGTCGACCAGGAGGAGGGTGAAGATGATGGCGGACCGCGGTGGGAGCTGTCGCGCCCGGCGCACCATGTCGGCCAGCGACAGCTCGTCCCAGTACACGACCTCCAGGCGGCCGGCGAAGGGCTCGAGGTCGCGCTCGATCACGCCCCGCCAGTAGCGCTCGATCGGCGAGCGGCCGATGACCACCACCAGGCGCTCGGTCGCGGGCAGGACGCGAAGGACGACGGCCGCGGTCCCCGCGATGTCGTTGCGGTTGGCGACGACGGCGTCGTTGGCGGTCAGCGGCTGGCCGGCCAGCAGGCGCTGGTCGCCGCCGACGATCACCATCGGCCGGGACGGGAAGAGGCGCTGCCGGTGCGCGATCCCGAAGCGCGCCGCCGGGCCGCCGACCGCCGCCAGCAGGTCCGGGCCGCGCTCGCCGTAGAGGGCGGCGAGGTAGTCGACGAGCGGGCCCTCCGCGCCGCCGTCGCCGCCCTGGACCGTCGCCACCGACACCTCGGTGAACCGGACCGGGTAGGGCACGGTTTGGGCGAGCTCGGTCCGGAACGAGGACGCGGCCGCGTTCCAGGGCGCGAAGTCGCTGTCGAAGGACTGCAGGACGAGGACGCTCCGCGGCGTCTCCGACCCGGCCGGCGCGTCCGCCGCCGCGCCGGCCGCGAGCGTGGCCGCGGCCAGGGCCGCGAGGAGGACGGGCGCGACCATGACCCGGGCTCGCCCTGCCGGGGCCAGGCGGAGGATCGCCGGCGCGGGTGCGGGGGAGGTCGTCACTGCCGGGCGGGATTATCCCGCCGGGTCGCGCCGGAGTCCACCGCCAGCCGAGCCCGGCGCTCACGACAGCAGCGCGACGATGACCGGCCCCCAGGCGGTGAGGAGGATGTTGCCGACCGCGTACGGCACGGTGTAGCCGAGCGCCGGCAGCTTGCTCGCGGCGGCGTCCTGGACGGCGCGCAGGCCGGCGGTGGTGGTGCCCGCCCCGGAGCAGGCGCCGAGCAGGATGACCGGGTTCATCCGCAGCACGTAGCGACCGAACAGGACCGCCGCCAGGTGGGGCGTGACCGCCACGACCACGCCCACCAGCACCAGGCTGAGGCCGGTCTGGCGCAGGCCGCCGACGAACGAAGGCCCCGCGTCCAGGCCGACCACGCCGATGAAGGTCGCCAGGCCGACGGTGTCGAACACCCACAGGGCGGCCTCGGGGATGCGGCCGAAGGTGGGGCGGACCGCGCGCAGCCAGCCGAAGACGAGGCCGGCGAGGAGCGCGCCGCCGCTCGCGGTCATGGTCAGGGAGAGGCCGCCCACGGTCACCGACAGCAGGCCGAAGAAGCCGCCCAGGACGATGCCGAGGCCGACGAAGACCATGTCGGTGGCGCTGGTCGGGCGGTCGGCGTAGCCGAGGACCGCCGCCACCCGCTCGACGTGCCGGCGCGGGCCGGCGAGCTGGACCAGGTCGCCGCGGTCGAGGGTGGTGCCGGCGGCGAACGGCATCTCCTGGCCGGCGCGCAGCAGCCGGCGCACGGCGACGCCGCGCCCGAGCTCCCGGCCGAGCTCGGCGAGCGGCACGTCGACG
>CAYTJW010001291.1:0-1657 GCA_964438135.1 uncultured Thermoanaerobaculia bacterium | reverse complement strand
GGTGCCCGACCCGGCGGCGGCGGCGGTGGAGTGCCGCGGGGGCGGCGGGGGGGCGCTCGAGGTGCTGGTCCGCGAGGAGGACCTGGCCACCCTGGTGGCGCTGCCGGCCGGCACCGCCTGCGCCTCGCTCGAGCTGCCCTAGACCTGGTACGGCCGCGCCACCCTGCACGCCGCGGGGGCGGACCGGTCGTTGCCGGTGACCCGTGCCGGGGAGGGCTCGGCGGTGGACCTGGCCGGGGCGGCGGGCCCGGCCCTGCTGGTGGTCGAGCGACCGCCCGCCGCGGAGCTGGTCTTCTCCTCGACCGCCGAGGTCGAGGGCGAGGAGCTGCCCGGCGCCGAGGAGGTGGTCGCCCGCCACCAGCTGTGGGCGGTGCGGACCGGCCGCGCGCTGCGCGGCTGGAGCGCCTCGAACCGCACCCGGCTGCGGGTCCGGCTGGCCGACCTCGGCCGGACGGTGGAGATCGGCCTGGCCGGGCCGTGGCTGGTCGGCGGCGAGACGGCGGAGCCGGAGTGGGCCTGGCAGGAGGCGGAGGTGGACGGCGTGGCGTGGGACCCGCTCGAGCTCCCCGACCTGCCGATCCTGGAGCCCGAGCGCCTGACCCGGGTGCCGCTCCACCTCGAGCCGACCTCGACCTACCGCTACCGGGTCGAGACCCGCCAGGAGCGGGGCGGGCGCACCTGCTACCGCCTCCGCTTCGCGCCGCGCGGCGACGCGCCGGGCGCGGCCTCCGGCCTCGCCTGGCTGGACACCTCGACCTTCGCCCTGGTCGAGCTCGAGACGGTCCGCAGCGGCCTCGAGGGCGACGTGGTGGCCGAGGAGCGGACGGTCCGCTACCGGCCGGTGGGCGACCCGGAGGACGGCCGCACGCCGTGGTTGCCCGCCTCCCTCGACGCGTTCACCCGGGTCTCGGCCTTCGGCGCCACCGTGTCGGTGGAGCAGCGGACCGTCCTGGCGGGCCACGTCCTCGACCCGCCCGACCTCGAGGCGCGGCGGCGCGAGCTCTACGCCTCGCCGCTGCCCATGGTGCGGGAGACCGCGGCCGGCCTGCGGCAGCTCGACCCGGACGGGCGCGGCGGCCGGGTGCTGCGCGCCGAGCCGGACCGGGACCAGCTGTTCCTGGTGGTCGGGGCGCTCGCGGCCGAGGGTCTCGACTTCCCGGTCCTGCCCCTCGGCGGCGTCCAGTACCACGACTTCGACCTGGCGGGGCGGGGCAGCCAGCTGCGGGTCTTCTTCGCCGGCGTGCTCGGCGACGCCACCTGGAGCGACCCGGACCTGCTGGGGCCGGGCGCGGGCGTGGCGGCGACGGTGCGCGGCCAGCTGCTGCGCTTCGGCGACGCGCTCTACGTCGGCGGCGAGGAGGACCTCAGCCAGCGGCTGCAGTCGCGCAGCCAGGAGCTCGAGCTGGAGGCCTCGGCCGCCCTCGGCCCGAGCCTGCGCGTCGGCCTCGAGGCCACCGTCGAGGTGACCGACTTCGCCGCCGCCGACGACACCGAGCCCGGCTTCGTGGTGCCCGCCGACGGCGCCGAGGGCCGGGCGAGGCTGTGGGCCCAGGCCAGCCGCGGCCCGTTCCAGGCCAGCGCCTGGTGGGAGGCGGGGCGGCGGCGGGGCCGGCCGGGAAAGCGACGGGTCGGGTGCTAAGGGCGCAGGGGATCAACG
>CAYTJW010001290.1:0-1663 GCA_964438135.1 uncultured Thermoanaerobaculia bacterium | reverse complement strand
GCGCTGCTCCAGGGCGCGGCCAGGGGGTGGCCGGCGAGGTCGGTCACGGCGGCGCCCACCCGCAGCTGGTGGACGGCGTCCGGGACCAGCCCGCCGACCGCTGCCACCACCGCCACGGCGCCGCCGTCGACCAGGTCGACGGCGAGCGGCAGGTCCGTGCCGCCGGCGCTGACGACGATCCCCTGGCTGGCCGACGCCGCCTCGACCGCCTCGCTGAATCTCACCCGCAGCGCCACCCCGGTCGGCACCTGACCGGCGCCGTCCGCCGGCACCACGGACTCCACCGCCGGCGCCACCGTGTCCACCCGCACCGCGACCGACGCCGAGCCGTGGTTGCCGGCGCGGTCCCAGGCGCGCACGGTGATGGTCGTCTCGCCCTCCTCGAGCGAGAGGTCGGGCAGGGCGAAGTCGCCCTCGGTCCCGGTGCTGGTCGTGACCGGCCGGCCGTTGACGGTCAGTCGCACCACCCCGTCGTCGTCCGCGACCGTGCCGCTGACGGTCACCACGGGCCGGGTCAGCACCTCGCCCGGCCGCGGCGCGGCGATGACTACCTGCGGCGCGCCGCGGTCGACCGTCACCGCCCGCTCGACGCGGGAGCGGTGGCCGAGCTGGTCGCTGGCCTCGACCACGACCCGGCCGGGACCGTCGCCCAGCTCCAGGGTGCGGGCGAAGCGGCCGTCGCCAGCGACCACCACCGCCGAGCCGGCGACCGTGACCTGCTCGAGATGAGGGTCGCGGGCGAAGCCCCACACCTCCACGGTCGGGCTCGGGGTCACCGCGCCGTCGCCGGGCTGCGCCACCGCGAGCTCGGGCGGCCGGCTGTCGCGGACCACCGCGACCGACTGGCTGGCGCGGTTGCCGGCCCGGTCGAACGCCTCCACCACCACCGTCGCCGCCCCTTCCTGCGCCAGCGCCGCGGTGCCCTGGAAGCTCGCCCCGGCCACCGCCGCGACGGCGCCGTTGACCGTCACCGCCTCGAGGTGCGGGTCGTGAGCCTCGCCCCCCACCTCGACCGCGGCGCAGCCCACCAGCTCGCCCTCGCCCGGCCGGGTCACGGACAGGGTCGGCGGCACCGTGTCCAGGACCAGCGTGTGCTGGAGGGTCGAGGCGTTGCCGGCGCCGTCGGTCGCGACCAGGGCGAGCGGGTTCGCCCCCTCGACCAGGCTCAGGCCGGCGAAGACGAAGGCGCCGCCCGCCACCGCCGCCGGGGCGCCGCCGACCGTGACGCTGACCGCGTCGTCGCAGGCGCCGCGCAGGGCCGGGTGGGGGTCGGCCAGGACCGAGCCGTCGGCCGGGGTGATGCCGGACAGCACCGGCGGCGTGACGTCGAGCCGGAAGCGGCGCTCGCCGCGGGAGCGGTTGCCGGCCCCGTCCACCGCCTCGACCGCGAGCTGGTAGCTGCCCGGCTCGGTCAGGGTTGCCGGCAGGGGCAGCGGCCGGCCGTTGAGGAGCGCGGTCGCGGTGGCGACGGTCTGGTCCTCGACCCGCACACCCAGGGCCAGCGGCGGCCGCACCACTGCCCCCTCGGCCAGGGGCGCGCCGTTGCCCAGCACCTCGACGAGCGGCGGCTGCCGGTCCAGGGTCACGCGCCGCTCGACCCGGGTGACCCGGTCGAGGGCGTCGCGCGCCTCCACCGCCACCACCTGCTCGCCGTCGACGAGGT
>CAYTJW010001289.1:0-1663 GCA_964438135.1 uncultured Thermoanaerobaculia bacterium | reverse complement strand
CACCGCGACCCCCTGGCCGCAGGCGGCGAGGACCGCCAGGCCGAGCCCGACGGCGGTGACCGCGGCCGCCGCGGCACCGCGGGCATGCGGCCCCGGCCGAGGCGCGACCACCACCGCCACGCCGGCGAGGATGACCAGGCCGCCGGCCAGCTCCCGGCCGCTCAGCCTCTCACCCGTGGTCGCCACCGCCACCAGGCTGGTGACGACCGGGGCCAGGGTCTGCAGCAGCATGGTGCGGTGGACGCCGAGGCGGGCCACGGCGCCGAACAGGGCGGTGTCGCCGAGACTGATGCCGACCAGGCCGGACAGGGCGAGGATGGCGAGGTCGCGGCCGGGGGTCGCGGCCAGGGCCGGCAGGGCGCCGGTGGCGGCGGCAGCGGCGACCAGCAGCGCGCTCGCCACCAGGGACTTGCCGAGGTTGACCGTGGCCGCCCCCCAGCGCTCGATGGGGACCCGGAACAGCTCCACCGACACCGCCCAGATGGCGGCCGCGGCCAGGCAGGCCGCCTCGCCGAGGAGGGGTGGCGCGGGCACGGCCCGCATTCTCGCACGGCGGCGCGGGGACATCGGGTATGGGAACGGGTACGGGTACGGGAACGGGGCCTGCCTCCCGGCATGGCGCGATCAGGCGTCGCGGGTGCGCGGTCCCAGGCAGGAGAGGAGCGACGGGGGCAGCCAGAGCCGGTCGCAGGCCCGCGCCACCTCGGTCAGGACCACCTCCGGGCAGCCCTGGTAGCGGCTCGACAGGTGGAACGGCAGCAGGCGCTCGGCGCCGGCCTCGGTCGCGATCTCGGCGCAGGAGCGGGCGGTCAGGTGGCCGGTGGCGCGCGCCCGCTCGGCGTGGGCCTCGGCGAAGGCGGCCTCCAGCAGCAGCAGCTGGGCGCCGCGGGCGAGGGCCACCAGGGCCGCCCGGTTGGCGGGCGTGTCGCCCAGGTCGGTGGCGTAGACCAGCTTCTGGCCGGGCCGCTCGAGCAGCAGCTCGCGGGCGAGCTCGCCGGCGGGCCGTTGGGAGCCGCCCGGCAGCTCCACCGGCGCCTCGAGGTGGCCGCCGGCGACGAGGGCCTTGAGCCGGGCGAGCCAGGGCCCGGGGGCGAGCCCGAGCGGCTCCAGGCGGCCGGCCTGCACGGTCAGGACGCTCGGCTCCTCGAGGGCGAACGCGAGGACCGGGATGCCGTGGTCGAGCTCGGCGGCGCGCACCACGAGCCCATCCTGGCGCAGCACCACCCCGTCGCCCGCGGCCTCCGCGCCGGCCGGCAGCGGGCCGTCGCCTCCGGCCACCACCTCCGACCAGCAGAGGGCCCCCCCGGCCAGCTCGCCGACCGAGAATCGGGGGGCGTCGGCGCCGACCCGGTCCCAGGTGAAGGCGGCGAGCAGGGCGGCGAGGCGGCGGGCGGTCCCGGGCGGGCCCACCACCCGGCACGGCTCGCTCGCGCCGATGCGGCTGCGGACGAGCCAGCCGAGGCCGCTCGAGTGGTCCATGTGGCCGTGCGACAGGAGCACCGCCGTGACGCGGTGGGCGATGCGGGCCGGGAGGGTGGCCGCGGCCTCGCCCAGGTCGAGGAGCAGGACGCGGCGCGTCTCGCGGACCTCCACCATGAGGGTCGGGTCGCCGAGCAGCCCGGCCAGCAGGGTGCCGCGGAGGCGGGTGGCGTGGGGTGGGGGC
>CAYTJW010001288.1:0-1665 GCA_964438135.1 uncultured Thermoanaerobaculia bacterium | reverse complement strand
CCCCGCCCACCAGCAGCCGCTCGGCCGGACCGGCCGCGGCCACGCTCAAGGCTGCGCCCATGACCACCACCAGCCGTCTCATGCCGCCAGTGTAGCGGAGCGAAGACCCGGGCCTCGCCCCGCCGGCCGGGCGCCTCAGCGCGCGGTCGTCGCGGCCGCGACGAAGGTCGGGTCGCCGGAGCGGTTGTCGACCACCGAGGCGTAGGCGTGGAAGGGGCACCACGGCCGGTCGGTCGTGAGCACGGCGAAGCCGTTGTCGACGTCGTCGGAGGTGACCCCGGCCAGCACGTCGGTGACCTGGCGGACCTCGAACGGGGCCAGGCCGAGACGGAGCGTCCCCAGCAGCTCGCCGGTGCCGCGGTGCAGGGCGACGTCGACCGCCAGCGGCAGGGCGCACGCGCTGACCAGGCCGAGGTTGGCGCGGAACCCCTGCGCCGGGTCCCGCGAGTGGTCGAGGCCCAGCAGCAGCCCGCGGTCGAGGTGCCAGACCGCTTCGGTCGCGGCCAGCGCGGGCAGAGCCTGGCCCACGCTCCCGCCCGCCGAGTCGGAGAACGTGCGGCCGGCCACCACCGGCCCGGGCGGGTCGCCCACTACCCGCAAGGCCGCCGTCCCGTCGCTGCCGAACAACGTCGCGAGCACGTCCTCGACGCGGACGGCGCAACCGCCGGCGACCTCGACCACCGCCGTCTCGGGGTCAGAGCTCGCCGCCCCTCGCCCGAGCAGCTCGAGCCGGCAGGACAGGCTCGCCTGGCCCGGGTTGACGAGCTCGAGGTCGGTGCGCCAGGAGGTGCCGTTCAGACCCCGGCCGCGCGCCACGCCTGGCACGACCCGCGCCAGCCCGGCCGGCAGCAGCCAGCGCAGGGCGTAGGGCGAGACCTCGGCCAGCACCGTGCCGTCCGAGGCCAGGTCGACCACCTCGTACTGCCAGCCGCTGATCTGAGAGCTCCGCCAGCTGCTCCCGTCCGGGCTCTGGTGGAGGGTCGCGCCCCGCCAGTCCCGCGACACCGCCAGGAACCGGTCGTCCGCCCACACCACGCGCAGGGAGTCGTCGTCCGGGTCGAGCTCGACCTCGGTCCAGCTCACCCTGTCCCTGCTCCACCACACCGCCCGCCGGTACGCGGCCACCAGCGTCCCGGCGCCCCAGGCCAGGTCCTCGGCCAGCCGGGGCCCGCCGTCGTGCAGCTGCCAGGAGAGGCCATCCGTGCTCTCCGCCACCACCCCGCCCGACGACAGGGCGACGAGCCCGTCGCCGGTCCAGACCACGCCGACCAGCCGGTGCCCGATCGGCAGCGTCGCCACCTGCCAGTCCTCGCCGTCCGGGCTGCGGGCCACCACGCCCCGGTCGCCGACCGCGACCCACTGCCCACCGTCCCAGGCGACGGCGCGCAGCCGGTCGTCGAACCAGCCGTGACGTTGCCACGCCTCGCCGTCGGCGCTGACCATGGCGACGTTGCCGACGGCCACCCAGCGCTCGCCGTTCGAGGCCACGGCGTGCAGCTCGTGCCAGGGGTGGTCGAGCTCGACCTCCTGCCAGTCGCGGCCGTCCCGGCTCGAGGCCAGGCGGCCCTTGCCGACGACCACCCACAGGCCGCTGCCGGCGCCGGCAGCGTGCCACTCCCGCGCCGGGTCGTCGCCCGCCGGGTCCACCATCGGCCGGGTCGGCGG
>CAYTJW010001287.1:0-1665 GCA_964438135.1 uncultured Thermoanaerobaculia bacterium | reverse complement strand
GACCGGTGTCGCGCCCTCGCGGTAGGCGACGCTGGCGAGCAGGCGCACGATGGCCGGCCCGCCGGTCGCGAGCCGCTCCACCGCGCCGCCGGCGCGCACCAGGAGCGGCGCCGGGTGGCCGGCGCAGCAGTAGCGGAGCTCGCCGCGCGCGAGGTCGAGGTCGACGTAGACCAGGGTCACGAAGCGACCGCCGAGGAGACTGGGGGCGACCAGGGAGCGGACCCGGCCGACGACCGTCGCCGGCGAGCTCTCGGCCGTGGCGACCGCGCGCAGGGCCGACTGCAGGCTGGACATGAAGAGGGCCGCCGGCATGCCCTTGCCGGCCACGTCCGCCACCCAGAGCGCCAGCCTGGCGGGGCCGAGCTCGACCGCGTCGAAGGCGTCGCCGCTGACCTCGCCCGCGGGCTGCCAGTGACTGGCCAGATCGGCGCCCCGCAGCCGCGGCAGCCGCGCCGGCAGGAGGGTCCGCTGCAGGGACCGGGCCTCGTCCAGCTCCCCCTCGGCCCGCTCCCCGGCCAGACGGCCGAGGCCGAGCAGGAGCTGGTCCGAGACCTCCGCCACGAACGCCAGGTCGTGGTCCTCCCACGGCTCTCGCGACAGCTTGCGGCCGAGGACGAAGGCGGCCGCCGGCGCCCCGTCCTGCCGCACCGGCACGAGCAGCTCGCAGCCGGTCGCGGCGAGGCGCCGGGAGTCGTCGTCGCCGCCGTTCGGGTCGAGGCGCACGGGCTGCCGCAGGCCCGTGAGCAGGGGCACCCCAAGCGGCAGGGAGAGTCGGTCGCGGGCCGCTTCCGCCACCCCGACCGTTGCCGCCGGGCGCAGCTCGCCGCCAGGGTCCGGGAGAAGGACCGCGACGCTCGAGCAGAGCAGGGCCCGCTGCAGCTCGTCCGCCAGCGACGCCACCAGGCGGTCGCGGTCGACTGCCTGCAGGGCGTGCTCGGCGACCCGACGCCGGCTGGCGGCGAGGTGCCGGCTGCGGTGGCGGAAGCGGCGGTCGAGGATCGCCTGCAGGCGGCCGCGGAGGGGGATGAACAGCGCCGCCACCGCCACCGTCACCAGCACCGCCGCGGCCTCGCCGGTGACGCGGGCGACCCGGACCAGGAACAGGCCGAGGGTGGCGGACAGCACCAGGTAGCCGGCCACCACCGCCCCGGTCAGGCCGGTGTAGATCACGGTGCGGCGAATGACGACCTCGATCTCCAGCAGGCGGTACTTGAGGATCGCGACCGCGAACGAGAGCGGGATCGCCAGGTAGAGGAGCTTGCTCAGGTTGCTCCCGAGGAGCGCCCACACGTAGGTGGGGGCGAGCGACTCCGGCACCGTCGCCTGGGCCGCCGGCGCCGCCACCATCAGCACCAGGCTGCCGCCGACCGCGACCGCCGTGCCCCACAGCGGCCAACGCACCTGATTGCGCTCCTCCACTCCGGCCGCGCGCAGGCTGCGCCACAGGACGACGCACACCAGCACCGACTCGGCGATGACCACGGCCAGGAACCACAGGGCGAAGCCGAGGCCGGTCAGGAGCCCCCACAGGCCGGGCGAGAGCCCGGACAGGCGCAGGGCGGGTGCGACCAGCGCGGCCAGCGCCGCCAGCAACCCCTGCACCACGAGCGGGCTCGCCGCCAGCGCTGCGGCGACCCCGCGGGCGCGGGCGCGGCGGAGCGACAG
>CAYTJW010001286.1:0-1666 GCA_964438135.1 uncultured Thermoanaerobaculia bacterium | reverse complement strand
CATGAATAGCGATCCTTAGTCGGCGTCGCCCGCGCCGTGTTCACCGGCTACAGCCCGGCGGCGGACGCGGCGCTCGAGGGGGCGCTGGCGGCGATGCGCGGGGCAGGGGCGGAGATCGTCGACCCGGCCGACGTGCCGCACGCCGGCGAGTACGACGCCGACGAGCTGGAGGTCCTGCTCTACGAGCTCAAGGCCGACCTCGCCGGCTACTTCGGGACGTGGGCGCCCGGCGGCCGACTGCGCACCCTCGCGGACGTGATCCGCTTCAACGAGGAGCACCGGGCGGAGGAGATGGTCTGGTTCGGCCAGGAGCTGTTCGTCCAGGCCGAGGCCAAGGGACCGCTCTCCGACCGGGCCTACCGCCGGGCGCTGGCCCGCTGCCGCCGGCTGTCGCGGCGGGAAGGGCTCGACGCGGTCCTCGACCGCCACCGCCTCGACGCGCTCGTGGCGCCGACCGGCGGCCCGGCCTGGCCGGTCGACCTGGTCAACGGCGACCACTTCCCGGGCGCGAGCTCGACCCCGGCGGCGGTCGCGGGCTACCCGTCGATCACCGTCCCGGCCGGCTTCGTGCACGGCCTGCCGCTGGGCCTCTCGTTCATCGGTCGGGCCTGGTCCGAGCCCACCCTGGTGCGGCTGGCGTCGGCCTTCGAGCACGCCACCCGCCACCGCCGGCCGCCGCGCTTCCTGCCCTCGCTGCCGCTCGGCTGACGCGCCGCCGGGGAGCCGGCGGTCGCAGCCGGCCAACGACGCGCCGACGTCCGGGGCGCGTTCCCGCGGGGCGTCCCTCCGCTACCGGGCCAGCCGTGCCCAGGCGAAGCGGCACGCCAGGGACAGCCGGTGCCGTCGCCCGAGGCGGCTGCGCCCGCGGCGCTGCCACTGGACGGTCACCCAGCGGGGCACCGCGCCGCCGACCAGGCGCGCCAGGTCCTTCCCCAGCCGCTCGACCTCGGCCGGCCAGCGGCTGCACAGCAGGTCGCGGAACAGCAGCACGGTGGGGGGCGCCCACCGGTAGGCGGGCGGCAGCCAGAAGTCGTCGCCCGCCTCGAGCAGCGGCGCGAGCTCGCCGACGCGGTGCAGGAACTCGTCGTCGCGGCCCTCGCGCAGCGGGACCTCGCAGGCCACGCAGGCGTGGTAGCGGGCGGTGCCGTCGTGGGCGAGGCGGTCGAGGGCGAACCGGCTGACGGCCTCCAGCTCGACCAGGTTCTCGCGTCGGGCGGGCAGGCCGCCGATGGGGCGCAGGGCGAGGGTGTAGGTGGCGAGCTGCCACATCTCCACGTCCGGCCGCTCGCGCCAGTCGGCCATCCACCGGCGGAGGAGGCGGAGCCCGGCCGGCCCGGTGGTGGCCATGACCTGGCCGACCGCGGCCCACAGCGGCGTCCGCTCCCGGCAGAGCTGGCGGTGGCGGCGCCAGAAGCGGAGGGCGTGGCGCTGCCCGCCCTGGTCCGGCAGCGCGACCAGCACCGCGCCGAGGCAGTGGCCGTCGTCCCAGCTGGCCTCGGCCAGCAGGTCGAGCAGGTCGAGCAGGCGACCGACCCGCGGCCGGCGGAGCAGCCGTCGCCGCAGCCGTCGGGGCGCCGGCAGGTCGTCGACGCTCTCGGCCAGCAGCTCGACCACCCGGCGGCGGAGGCGGCGGCCGGCCCCGAGCAGGCTCGAGGCGCGCGCCGCC
>CAYTJW010001285.1:0-1666 GCA_964438135.1 uncultured Thermoanaerobaculia bacterium | reverse complement strand
GCGGCGCTCGTCAGCCGCACGACCGGGGAGGGGCACGTCTGTCTCGACCTCTGCGCGGCGGCCGGACGGGCGCCCTTCGGCGACTCGGTCCCGGGCCTGCGGGCGCCGGAGCTCCGGGAGTGGCGGGAGGCGCTGGGGGCGAGCGGGGTGGTGGGGGCGTCCGGCGAGAGCACGCCGCTGGTGCTGGACGGGCGGGACCGGCTCTACCTCGCCCGCTACTGGCGCTTCGAGCACGACCTGGCCGCGGCGCTGCGCGAGCGTGCCTCGGGCTGGGCCGCAGGCGTCGACCGCGCCCGCCTCGCGGCGGATCTGCGCCGGCTCTTTCCCGCGCGCGCCGAGGGTCAGGTCGATGGGCAGGCGGTCGCCGCCGCGTTGGCCGTGCTGCGCCGCCTCACCGTCATCTCGGGGGGGCCCGGAACCGGCAAGACCCGGACGGTCGCGGCGATCCTGGCGCTCGCGGCGGGTCAGGCGGCCGGGCGGCCGCCCCGGGTGGCCCTCGCGGCCCCGACCGGGAAGGCCGCGGCGCGGCTCGCCGAGTCGGTGCGCCGGGCCAGGGAGGACCTGCCGCTCTCCCAGACCGAGCGAAGCGCCCTGCCCGAGGAGGCGACCACCCTGCACCGGCTGCTCGGCGCGCGGCCGGGCCGGCCCGGCTTCCGGCACGACGCGGGGAGCCCCCTGCACCTGGACCTGCTGGTGGTGGACGAGGCGTCCATGGTGGACCTGCCTCTCCTGGCCCGCACCGTCGCGGCGCTGCCCGCGCGGGCCCGGCTCGTCCTCCTGGGGGACCGGGACCAGCTCGCCTCGGTCGAGGCCGGCGCGGTGCTCGGAGAGGTCTGCGGCAGGGGTGTGCACCCCGGCTACTCCCCGGAGCTCGCGCAGACCCTGGGGGAGGTGCTGGGGGTGGGTGCCGGGCAGCTGCCCTCTTCAGCGGACCCGGGGCGCCCGGCGGTTGCCGACGCGCTGGTCTTTCTGCGCCGGAGCTACCGTTTCGGTCGCGACAGCGGCATCGGCGCCCTCGCGGCGCGGGTCAACGCGGGGGACACCGCAGGGGTGCTCGCGCTCCTCAAGGCTGCGCGGGCGCGGGACCCGCTCGAGGCGGACGGCCTGCGTCACCGGACCCTGGAGGAGGGCGAACGGGTCGCGCAGGTCGAGCGCCTGGTGGTGCCGAGGTTGCGCGCGGTGCTCGAGGCCTCCGGCCCCGCCGAAGCCCTGGCGGCGCTCGGGTCCTTCCGGGTGCTCTGCGCCCTGCGCGAGGGTCCCTGGGGGGTCGCGGCGTTCAACGAGCTGGTGGAGCGGGCGTTGCGGCGTGCAGGGCTCGTGCTGCGGGACCGGGACGCCTACCGCGGCCGCCCCGTGATGGTGACCCGCAACGACTACGCCACCGGACTCTTCAACGGCGACGTGGGAGTGTTCTGGCCGGACGCCGGCGCCGGGGGTGCCCTGCGGGTCTTCTTCCCGGCCGCCGGGGGTGGTCTGCGTGCGCTCCTTCCCACACGTCTTCCAGCCCACGAGACGGTCTACGCCATGACCGTGCACAAGAGCCAGGGCTCGGAGCTCGACGAGGTGCTCCTGGTGCTGCCGGACCGCCTCTCGCCGGTGCTGACGCGCGAACTCCTCTACACCGCGGTCACCCGCGCGCGGGCGAGCGTGGAGATCTGGGGTCCGG
>CAYTJW010001284.1:0-1671 GCA_964438135.1 uncultured Thermoanaerobaculia bacterium | reverse complement strand
TCGAGTCGGGCACCACCTCGGCCTGGTCGGGCACGACGCCGTAGCGGCGGGGTCGGCGACGGAACGCCGGGGGGCGCACGCACCCGGTGGCAGGTCTGGCCGGGCACGGCGCGACCGCCGCCCCGGCCGTGCTCAGGGCTGGCCCCAGACGGCGCTGTCGCCGGTCTCGAAGCCGTCGGCGAAGAGGTCAGGCCCTCTCGCTCCCCGTCGCCGGGGGGCGCCCGTCTGACCGCCGTCGCCCGGCGGCGGCCCCTCGACGTACCCCAGCCCGCGCAGCGCCTCCCAGGTGGCGGCGTCCACCAGCCCGCCGGTCGCCGGCCGTGGCGCCTTGTCGTGGGTCGGGACGAGCTCCGGCGGCCGCCCGAGCATGTCGACGACGTCCGGGAAGACCGTGCCGGCCATGTCCCGGCCCACCGGCAGGCCGAGCAGGTAGAGCAGGGTGGGCGTCACGTCCTCGATGTAGCACCGCGTCCCCTCGCGCGGCGTGATGCCAGGCCCCGCCACGACGTAGACGCCGTCCAGGCTGTGGACGCCCACCCACATCCCGGGCTGCCCGCTCGACTGGAATCCATGATCCGACACCAGGACCACGTAGGGCGTGCCTCCCGCCCGGGCGAGGAAGCGGCCGACCTGCTCGTCGGCGCGGCGGTAGGCGTCGACCAGCACCCGACCGTGGCGCGCCACCCGCCCCGGGTCGAGCCCCGGGTAGCCGTCGGGGTGCGCGTAGGGCCAGTAGGGGTGCGACACTCGGTCGACCAGCGTCATCACGTAAACGAACAGGTCCCAGTCACCGCCCGCGTGCTCGAAGGCCGCCTCGGACTGGATGGCGAAGACCTGCTCGAGGTGGGGGGAGAGCACCTCGAGCGTGGGCTCCTCCTGCCAGCGACTCCAGCCCGCCCCCTCGTGGACGTACGGCTCGCCCAGACGGTTCTCGACCTCGGCCTGCAGCCATCCCGGCTCGGTCAGACGCAAGCCGCTGTCGGTGCGGAACAACGGGGTCAGGTAGACCTCGCTCGCCGACAGCCGGCATGCCCGGAGGGCGCCGCGCCAGGCCGGGTCCGAAGCCACTCCGCCGCGCAGCCACGGCGTCCAGGACCGCAGCGGCAGGTCGACGAGCGCCTCGCGCAGCGCGGGCATGAGGTCGCAGTACTCCTGCGGCAGCTCCCCCATGTCGACCTGCTCGCCCGTGACCACCTCGCCGGTGCTGCCCCCGAAGGTCCCGCCGGGCACCGGGAAGCCCGCCACCATCACCCCCGCCACCGGGTCGGGCGGGTACGAGCCCGGCACGTTGAAGACCGCCACCCTGCGGCCGCGGTCGCTCGCGATCTCCCACAGCGCGTCGACCCGGCGGTTGGTCGCCAGCGGCGTCGTCCAGCCCTCGACGCCGTGCCGGCCGGGCTCGAAGCCGGTGAAGATCGTGGTCCAGACCGCGGGCGAGACCATCGGCTCCAGCGACTCGAGGACGCCGTGCAGGCCCGCGTCGCGCAGCGCCCCGATGTGCGGCAGCTCGCCCGCCCGCAGCAGCGGCTCCATCACCGACCAGGTGGCGCCGTCGATGCCCAGGACGAGCACGCGGGGCCGCGCCGCCGCCACCTCGCCGCCCGAGCACGGCCCGGCCAGCAGGACGGCGGCGGCCAGCGCCGCCAGCACCCGCCCGAGCCGCCCGTCGCC
>CAYTJW010001283.1:0-1671 GCA_964438135.1 uncultured Thermoanaerobaculia bacterium | reverse complement strand
GGCCGAGACGGCGTGGAACGGGGGCCGCCCCGAGCTGGCGCTGGCGGAGCTCGGCCGGCTGGAGGCCGAGGGCTTCCGCTCCGCGGCCGGGATCGCCTGGCGCCAGCCCGTGCCGGCGAGGGTCGACAAGCTCGACGGGGTGGTGGTCAGCCCTCGGACAGGGGTCGACGACGTCAGCCTGGACTACGTCGCGGGCAACGGCAACCTGTTTGCGGTCCTCAAGTACCAGGACCCCTCCGGGTCGTGGGGCTGGTCGGTCAACCTGTCGACCGACCGGGGCGCGACCTGGGCCGAGACCTACGCCTGGGGCAGCGTGGACGAGATCGACGACAGCAGTGCCCGGGTCTCGCTCGACCACCTCTACGTGGCCTACGCGCTCAACGCGGCCTACCCGGGCGAGGCCCGGGTGCGGCGCCTCGACCTCGGGACCGGGGCCGTCGACACGGGCTACGGCTACGTGGTCGCCTACGCGAGCGGCGGGCCCTGGGTCAACGAGCTCGTCTTCGAGACCGACGCCGACCAGCCGGACTGGGGCGAACAGCTCTACCTCTTCGCCCTGGTCGCCAACGGCGAGATCGTCTACCGCTACAGCTTCGAAGGGGAGACCTGGGGGGCTGATTACGTCACCGGCGTGGTCGACGCCGCGCACTCGCTCGACGTGCACTACAACGACGAGTGCACCAACAACCGCTACCTGTTCCTCTCGTTCGTGGCGGCCGACGGCCGGATCAAGGTCGCGCGCCAGGGCATCGGCCCGGCCCCGACCGACATCGGTGCCTACTCCACCGGCCCGGTCCACATCTCGGCCTACCACGACGACGTCGTCGTGGTGTACGAGGGGACGGGCTCGGAGGACGTCCGGTACTCGATCTCGTACGACGCCGGCGACACCTGGGGCACCAGCACCATCGCCACCGGCACCTTCTGGACCCCCGACGTGACCCTCCGCAACGGCGGCGGCATTGCCACGATCTACCAGTCCGAGACCGGCGACGTCGACACCGTGTGGCTGAGCGCGCGCGGCTACTTCGTCTGGTGGTGGCCGGCCGAGGCGGGCAACACCCTCGACGTGATCACCGGGTTCGACATGGTCGCCCTCGAGCGGCTGCCGTTCGGCTTCGGCGCCATCACCCGGGGCACCTACGCGCAGTTCGAGGCGCTGCCGCTGCTGTTCGGCGGCGGCGACTTCCAGTTCGGCGACCTGCTCGCGTGGAGCAGCGCCACGCCGTAGCGGCCAAGGCCGGAAGCCCGACGCCGCCGCGGGGTGGCCGCGTCCCCGCGCCGGGACGACGCTACGGCCCGGCCCGCTCCAGCCACCGGGACAGGTCGCGCAGCCGCACGGCCCGGAAGGACCAGGCGAGCTCGTACTCCTCGAGCACGCCGTCGCCGGTGGTCTCGGCGTAGCCCCCGCTCTCGACCAGGCCGGCGGCTGCCACCTCCCGGGCGAGCCGGTCCGCCCGGGCCGGGTCGCAGCCGGGCCAGACCCTGTGCAGCAGCAGCGCGAGCGGTCCGATCAGGTCCCTCTCCGCCTCGACCCGCAGCGGCCCGGACCCGGTCGTGTTCCAGCCGTGGCCGCCGGTGCGCCACCGCACCATCAGCCAGAGGTCCTCGACGCGGCTGCGGCCGAGGTCCCACCGACCGGTCGCGTCGCGGCCGGCGAACCGCCACGCC
>CAYTJW010001282.1:0-1673 GCA_964438135.1 uncultured Thermoanaerobaculia bacterium | reverse complement strand
GCGCGGGCGCCGGCGCCGACGCCGGTGGTGCGGATCTCCTGGTCGCGGACCTCGACCGCGGTCTCCGGCGGCTTCGGCCGCGACGCCAGCAGGTCCTCGCCCAGCACCGGCGGCTCGAAGCCGAGCGAGGGTCGCTGGGTGGACAGGCGCAGCTCGACGTCGACCCAGTCCTCGCCGGTGCGCTGCCAGACGCAGGCGTCCGACTCGAGCTCCAGGGTCGGCTGCCTGTCCGCGTCGCGCAGGGTGGCCCGGTGCTGCGGTCGCCAGCAGGCGCCCGGGACCACGTAGGCGACCTCCAGCTCGAGCTCGCCGCCGGGGCCCTCGAGGTCGAGGAGGATGTCGGCGACCAGGCGCAGGTCGGGGCGCTCCTCGACGCTGGCCCGGCGCTCGAGGTCGGCGATCAGCCGGTCGGCCTCGGCGATGGCGGCGGCGAGGTCCAGGGCCTCGTCGCGCAGGGCCCGCTCGCGCCGGGCGAGGTCCTCGAGGCGGTCGCGCCAGGCGGGGGCGTCGAGCGTCTCCCAGGCAGCGTCGACGACCAGGTCCTCGAGCCCCTGTCGGCCGATCTCGTCGACCAGCTCGAGCTGGCGCTGGACGACCTGGCGGCGGCGGTCGAGGCGGGTTCGCCCGGCCCTGGCGGCCAGCAGGCGCTGCTCGACGTCGGCCCGCTGTCGCCGCTCGGCGTGCGGCCGCAGGGCGCGGTGGACGCGGACGTCGACCAGGCGGGCGCCGCCGCCGGCGTCGCGCAGGCCGGTGGTCACCGTCCGGTCCGCCAGCACCGGCGCCACCCCTGGCAGACGGACGGTCACCCGTCCCGCGGGCAGGGCGAGCGAGCCGCGGCGGACGACCTGGGCGCGGTCCTCGAACAGGGTCACCCGCGCGACCGGGGCGGAGAGGAGGATGGCGTTCTGGTCGCTCATGGCGTCCCCCTATCTCTCGCGGCGGTTGCCGCCGACGAGCTCCTGGTCGGCGGGGAGGGTGACCTGGTAGCGGAGGCTCAAGGTGGCGCTGCCACCGGGGGCGACGGTCACGCACCAGCGGTGGGTGCCGCGCACCGGGTTCCGCTCCTGCAGGAAGGGCTCCCAGGGCGGGTTCACCTCGGCCACCGAGACGGTCACCTCCTCGTCGCCCGGCCGCGTCACCGGCAGGCGCTCGCGCACCTCGACCTCGGCCGCCCGGGCGAGGCGGTTGGCCACCTCGACCGTCACCTCGTGGTCGAGGGTCAGCTTGCGGTTGAAGCCGAGGGAGCTGGAGCTGTGCTCGGCGAAGGTCGAGTTGCGGGCCACGCGGATGCCCTCCTCGACGCCGAGGCCGAGCTCGGCGGTGCCGCCCGGCGCCACCGTGCGCAGGCGGGAGGCGAGCAGGAAGTCGCCGCCGACGTAGACGTCGGCCGGGCCCTCCGGCAGAGGGGCGGCGAGCGGGTTGGCCAGGCTGACCTGGCGGTAGACCTCGGGCGCCTCCCGCGGCACGGCCACGAAGCGCGGTCGCGCCTCGGCCGGCCGGCTGAGCAGCGGCACGGCGTGGAAGGCGCCGTCGGCCGGCACCTCGACCGGCGCCTCGGCCGCCCAGGCGTGGCAGAAGCCCTCGTGCGGCTGCGGCAGGCAGTGTCCGGCGGGAGGCTCGCGGCCGGCGACCACCGCCGCCTCGCGGGCCGCGAGCCGGGCGGCCAGGAGCGG
>CAYTJW010001281.1:0-1673 GCA_964438135.1 uncultured Thermoanaerobaculia bacterium | reverse complement strand
TAACGTGCGCGTCATTGCAGTTCCTTCGCTTGGCGGACCGAGGGCAACCTAACGCCAAGTAGGCGGCGTGGGGGGGGAGGGGATAGGCGGCGAGGGGGGCTGCCTAGTTCGGGGTCGATGGGGGTGGGGAAAGTGTCTGACGGGGCTCATGATGGGGCCTTTCGGGAGGGGGGGTGGATAGGCTGCGAGGGTTGCGGCGTAGCGTCGGAAGAGGGGAGCAGCGAGCGGCCGGCGCCGGGAAGGTCGAGGGGGCTCGAGACGCCCCGACTGCCGGCGCGGTTGAGGACGTGGGTGTAGATCATGGTGGTCTCCACGCTCGAGTGGCCGAGGAGCTCCTGGATGGTCCGGATGTCGTAGCCGGCGGCGAGCAGGTGGGTGGCGAAGGAGTGGCGAAGGGCGTGCGGGCTGACGGGCCGGACGATGCCGGCGGCCCGCGCCGCGGCCCGCACCGCGCGCTGGACCGCAGTCTCATGCAGGTGGAAGCGGACAGGCCGGCCCGAGCTCGGGTCGCGGGTGAGGCGGCTGGCCGGGAAGGCGAACTGCCAGGCCCAGGTGCGGTCGGCGCCCGGGTACTTGCGGGCGAGGGCGAAGGGCAGGGGCGCGCTGCCGTGACCGGCGGCGAGGTCGGCCTGGTGGAGGGCGCGAACCTGCTCCAGGTGGTGGTCGAGCGCCGGAACGAGCGAGGACGGCAGCACGGTGACGCGGTCCTTCATGCCCTTGCCGTCGCGGACCACGATCTGGAGGAGACCGAGGTCGAGGTCCTTGACCCGCAGCTGGAGACCCTCCAGCAGGCGCAGCCCGGCGCCGTAGAGGAGGGCGACGACCAGGGCGATCTGGCCGTCGAGGCGGGCGAGGAGGGCGTCGACCTCGGCGCGGGTGAGGACGGTGGGGAGGTGGCGGGGCCGCTTGGCGTGCGCCAGCTCGAGGCGCGGCAGGGGCTGGTCGAGCACGACCTGGTAGAGGAACAGGAGCGCGGACAGGGCCTGGTTCTGGGTCGAGGCGGAGACGCGGCGCACCACGGCGAGGTCGGAGAGGAAACGGTTGACGTCGGCCGCGCCGAGTGAGCGCGGGTGGCGGCGGTGGTTGAACGCGACGAAGCGACGGATCCAGGCGAGGTACGCCTCCTCGGTGCGGGGGCTGTAGTTACGGCTGCGGAGCGTGAGCCGGACGACCTCGAGCAGGCCGGGTCGACGGGCTTCGGGCGACGTGTGGCTGTCCATGAAGGTCCTCCCTTCGTGGGCAGCGTGGACGGGCGGAGCTGGACCGGGGAAAAGCTACCGCACTATGATCCGCATCGCAAGTTACTGAAAACAAGCGCGATATATCGGATCACAAGGGGCCGGTCCGACGCAGCATGGCCTTCTTCCAACATACACCCGGCGCGGCCGGACGCAAGCCCCTTCTGCGAGCAAGCGGCCGGCGAGGAGGGGGTCGACGAAGCGGCGGCGAGCCGGGACCGGGTCGGTGAGGACCGACAGCACGACGTCGGCCGCCGCGGGCACGCCCGCCGCGCCGCGAGCGCGACCCAACGGCGGGACGCCGACACCCCGAGCTTCGACCTGGACGTGGCCTCTCGCCCCGAGCTCGCCCCGGCTTCGGCGAGGGCGAGGGAGGCGTTGTGGCGCCACCCGGGGGGAGCGACGTCACGAGCCCGGCGTCGGGCCGCGGGCCCG
>CAYTJW010001280.1:0-1676 GCA_964438135.1 uncultured Thermoanaerobaculia bacterium | reverse complement strand
CGGTCCGGCCGCGGCCCGTGCCGCCCGGGACCGCGTGGGTCCGGCAGCCGCTCCTGCCCGGCGTCGAGCTGCACGTGCAGGGCGTCGACAACGCGCTCGACGAGCGCGAGCTCGAGGCCCTGGCCCGCTTCATCCTCGCCCTCGAACGGGAACGGAATGGAGGTCCGTCGTGAACCCACAGCCAGCCCTGAACCAGCCTGCCGCCGGCGTCTTCGTGGCCGCGAGCCAGGAGGCGATCCCGCTCCTCGGCGTCCAGGTCGAGGCGACCATCGCCGCCCTCGCCAGCCGGGTGGTCCTCCGCCAGCGGTACCGCAACACCGAGCAGCGACCGGTGGAGGCGGTCTACGTCTTCCCGCTGCCCGAGGCCGCCGCCCTGAGTGGGCTGGCGATCACGACCGGCGGCCGCCGCGTCGTCGGCCGGGTGATGGAGCGGGAGAAGGCGTTCGACGAGTACGACGAGGCGCTCATGGCCGGGCACGGGGCCGCCCTGCTCGACCAGGAGCGGCCCAACGTCTTCACCGCCTCGGTCGGCAACCTGCTGCCGGGCCAGGAGCTGGTGGTGGAGCTCACCTTCGTCGCCTCTCTCGAGGCGGACGGCGACGCCCTCCGCTTCCTGCTGCCGACCACGGTCTCGCCCCGCTACGCGCCGCGCGAGGACCTGCTCGGCCCGAGCCCGACCCCGGCCGAGCAGGTCAGCCCGCCGGTCGCGCTCGAGGTGCCGTACGGCTTCTCCTTCTCGGCCACGGTCGAGCTGCCGGGCGGGGTGGCGGCGGTGGAGTCGCCGTCGCACCCGGTGCGGGTCGGCCTCGACGGCGAGCGGGTGGTGGTCGCCCTGGCCTCGTCCGAGGCGGCGATGGACCGCGACCTGGTGCTGCGCGTGACCCCCCGCCGCGCCCACGCGCCGTGGGCGCTGGTCGAGCGCCAGGCGGACGGCGAGCTGGTGGCCGCGGTCTCGTTCGTGCCGCGCCTGGCCGAGAGGGGCCGCGTGCCGCGCGAGGTGGTGTTCCTGGTCGACCGCTCCGGGTCGATGGGCGGCTCCTCGATCGAGCAGGTCCGCCGCGCGCTCCACCTCTGCCTGCGCTCCCTCGCCCCCGGCGACCGCTTCGAGATCGTCGGCTTCGGCTCCCGCCACGTGTCGCTGTTCGGGGCGACCCGGCCGTTCGACGACGCGAGCCTGGCCGAGGCCTCCCGCCACGTCGACGCCATGCAGGCCGACCTCGGCGGCACCGAGATCCTGCGCGCCCTGCGCTACGCCCTCGAGCTGCCGGCGCAGCCCGGGCTCGGCCGCGAGGTGGTGCTGCTCACCGACGGCCAGGTGTCGAACGAGGAGGCCGTGATCGCCCTCGCCGCCAGCCACCGCGGCCGCGCCCGGCTGTTCACCTTCGGCATCGGCTACGGCTCGAGCGAGCACCTGGTCCGGGCCCTCGCCCGCTCGAGCGGCGGGGCGGCGGAGATGATCTTCCCGGGCGAGGACATCGGCGCGAAGGTGCTGCGCCAGTTCGCCCGCCTGGGGACGCCCTGCCTGACCGACCTGCAGCTCGACTGGGGCGGCCTCGGGGTCACCCGAACGGCGCCGTGCCACCTGCCCGGGGTGTTCGACGGCGAGCCGCTGCTGCTGTTCGCCTGGGTCGAGGGCCAGCTGCCCGCGACCGTGCGCCTGGAGGGCGCGTGCGGCG
>CAYTJW010001279.1:0-1678 GCA_964438135.1 uncultured Thermoanaerobaculia bacterium | reverse complement strand
ACCAGGCCCCAAGCCCCGGGGCACTCGCATACGGCCGCATGTGGGGCATGGGCAGAGGTAGCCCAAGCGGCACGTCACCCAGGTGAGGTGACCCAGGGAGGCCACGGCCGGGTCGAGCCCGGTCAGCGGCGCCAGGACGGAGTGCCGCACGGGGTCGTACCGGGCGACGACCTCCTCGAGGTGCCTGCGTCCGGCCACCAGGTCGCCGCGGAAGGCGCTCGTCCAGCCGAGCAGCCAGTGGGCGAGCAGGACCTCGGCGTCGTCGCCGTGCCCCTCGGCGACGGCCAGCGCGCGCTCGCCGACCGGGATGCTGCGGTCGAGGCTCCGGGCCATGGCCTCGAAGACCGCGAGCTGGAACAGCACCGGCACCAGCTGGCCCTCGTCGCCGAGGCGCTCGACCAGGCGGTGGGCCCGCTCCGCCGCCTCGCCCACGCCCGGCGCCCCCCAGCCGCCGAGCTGGATGAGCGGGGTCTGCAGCGCCACCTCGAGGGCCAGCTCCCGCGCGTCGCGCCCGCCGCACTCCGGCAGCGCCGAGAGCAGCTCGAGGGCGCGGCGGTAGTGGCCGACCGCCTCCTGGTTGGCGGTCGCGTCGACGCAGCGCTTCCCGGCCCGGGCCAGGTAGTGGACCGCCTTCTCGACCAGCCCCGCCTCCGCGAAGTGGCGCGCGAGCTGGACCGCGACCTCGTCGGCCTGGTCCCCCCAGAGCGCCTCGAGCACCTCCCCCACGTCGCCGTGCAGCTGGGCCCGCTCGACCCGGTCGAGGCCGTCGTACAGGTAGCGCTGGAAGAGGGCGTGGGTGAAGCCGTACAGGGACAGCCGCCCGTCGCCGAGGGCGCGGACGCCGCGGGCCGAGACCAGGCGGTGACGCTTCTCCAGCTCGCGGCTGAGCAGGAGCACGGTCTCGCGGGTGCCGGCCGCGCGCACCCGCGCCAGCACCTCGGCGGTGAAGTCCTCCCCCTCCACCGAGGCCACGGTCAGCGCCTCCTTGAGCTCGTCCGAGAGGCGGGCGATGCGCTCGCCGACCACCGCGTCGACCCGCTCCGGCAGCGCGCCCCAGTCCAGGCTCGGCCCCTCGGCCCAGCGGCCGTCGGCGTCGCGGCCGATCATCCCCCGCTCCTGCATCGCCCGCAGCAGCTCGACCGTGAACAGGGCGTGCCCCCGGGTCTGGCGCAGCAGCGCCTGCCGGAACCCCTCCCCGAGCCGGTTCGGCTCCGAGTCGAGCAGGGCGTCGACGAACCGCCGGCCGCCCGCCTCGGCCAGGTCGAGCGTGCAGTCGCCGAAGGCGCGCCGCAGCTCGGCGACCACCGGCTCGAGCGGATGGCGCCCGCCCGCCCGGCCCTGGGCCACCTCCTCGGGGCGGAAGGTCGCCACCACCAGCACCCTGGCGCCAGGCACCTCCCGCCCCAGGGCCGAGAGCAGGGCGACCGACCCCGAGTCGGCCCAGTGCAGGTCCTCGAGCAGCACCACCAGCGGCCGCGCCCGGGCCGCCGCGCGCAGCACCTGCCCGTACTGGGCCAGGACCGCGCCCTGCGGCAGGGCCGCGTCGGGCGGCAGGGCAAGCGGGCCCGGCGCTCCATCTTCTCCGGCTTCCCCGAGGCCAGGTATGGCCCGGGGCTTCCCCTGCCCACGGTCAAGGCGGTCCAGGCCGCGGCCAAGAGCCCGTACACGGCCATCACCC
>CAYTJW010001278.1:0-1679 GCA_964438135.1 uncultured Thermoanaerobaculia bacterium | reverse complement strand
GGCGTCGCGGCCGCGTTCGAGCGGCCGGCGGGCGCCGCCGTCGCGCTCGGCCGGCTCGAGCTGGACCTGCATCGTCTCCAGGTCGACCCGCACCAGCCGCACCCGCAGCGGGTCGCCCAGGCGCAGGGTGCGGCCGTTGCGGCTGCCGACGAGGAGGTGCTGGCGCTCGTCGTGCAGGTAGTAGTCGTCGCCGAGCTCGGAGACGTGCACCAGCCCGTCCACCAGGGTCTCGTCGAGCTGGACGAAGACCCCGAACGAGGTCACCCCGCTGACGTGGCCGTCGAGCTCCTCGCCCAGGTGCTGGCGCAGGTAGAGCAGGGTCTGCCAGAGGACCGCCGCCCGCTCGGCCGCGTCGGCCCGCTGCTCGGCCTCGGAGCAGGCGGCGCCGAGCCGTTCGAGCTCTGACCGCAGGCCCGGCGCCTCGTCGGCCGGCGCCGCCCGGCCCTCCTCGAGCAGCCGCCGCAGCTGCCGGTGGCAGACCAGGTCCGGGTAGCGCCGGATCGGGCTGGTGAAGTGGAGGTAGTCCTCCAGCGCCAGGGCGAAGTGGCCGCGCGGCTCCGGGCTGTAGCAGGCCCGCGCCAGGGCCCGGAGCACCAGGGTCTCGAGCAGCCGCTGGCCGGGGCGGCCGGCGACCGCCTCGAGCAGGCGCTGCAGCGCGGCCGGGGTCAGCTCCGGCGGCCCGCCCGGCAGGTCGAGGCCGAGGCTCTGGAGCACCGCCCGCATCTCCTCCACCCGCACCGGGTCGGGCGGGTCGTGGACCCGCAGCAGGGCCGGCTGGCCGGCGCGACGGAGGAGGCCGGCGACGGCAGCGTTGGCGGCCACCATCAGCTCCTCGATCAGGCGGTGGGCGACGGTGCGCTCGGCCGGCTGGACCGAGATCACGCGCCCCGCCGGGTCGAGCCGCACCTCGGGCGAGGCCAGGTCGAAGTCGAGCGAGCCCCGCGCCTCCCGCGCCCGGCCGAGGCGGGCGGCGGCCTCGGCCAGCAGGGCGAGCGAGTCGGCGAACTCCGCCGTCTCAGCCGGCCACTCCGGCCGCGGCCGCTCGAGCCAGCCCGCCACCTCCGCGTAGGCCAGGCGGCGGCGGGAGCGGATCACCGACGGGCGCGCCTCGACCCGGCGCAGCGAGCCGTCGGTGGAGACCGCGAAGCGGACCGTGAAGGCCGGCCGGTCGACGCCCTCGCGCAGGCAGCAGAGCTGGTTCGAGACCCGCTCCGGCAACATCGGCAGGCAGCGGCCGGGCAGGTAGACGCTGGTGCCGCGCTGCCGGGCCTCGGCGTCGAGGGCGCTGCCGGGGCGGACGTAGTGGCCGACGTCGGCGATGTGCACCTCGACCAGCACCTCGCCGCGGCGGCCGGGTGCGGCCGACACGGCGTCGTCGAAGTCGCGGGCGGTCTCCGGGTCGACGGTGACGACCGGCCGGTCGCGCAGGTCCCAGCGCCCCTCGAGCTCGGCCGCGCCGATCTCGGCCGGCAGGGCGGCCGCCTCGGCCTCGGCCGCGGGCGAGAACCGCTCCTCCAGGCCGTGCTCGAGGATCACCGCCCGCTCGACCACGGCCGCGTCGTCCGGCCGGCCGAGCCGCTCGAGCAGCGTGCCGCGGGCGCCGCGCGACTCCGCCGCGACCTCGTCGAGCGACACCAGCACCAGGTCGCCGTCGCGCACGGCCGCGTCCACCTCGGCGC
>CAYTJW010001277.1:0-1683 GCA_964438135.1 uncultured Thermoanaerobaculia bacterium | reverse complement strand
CCTGAACATGGGCGCCTCGGACATCGGCACCGGCACCAAGACGGTCATGGCCATGGTCGTGGCCGAGGAGCTGGGGGTGCCGCTCGACCGCATCCAGGTCGAGCACGCCGACACCGCCACCACCCAGTTCGCCACCCCGTCGGGCGGCTCGAAGACGGTGCCGACCGAGGCGCCGGCGGTGCGCGACGCGGCCCTCGCGGTCAAGCGCCAGCTCCTCGCCATCGCCGCCGCGGAGCTCGAGGTCGCGGCCGCGGACCTCGCCCTCGACGGGGCGGCGGTCGTGTCCCGCCTCGACCCCGCCCTGCGCCGGCCGATCGCCGAGCTGGAGGGCTTCCGCGAGCGCGGCGTCGTCGTCGGCGTCGGCACCCGCGGCCCCAACCCGGAGGGCGTCGTCACCTGCCCGTTCGCGGCCCAGTTCTGCGAGGTCGAGGTGGACGTCAGGACCGGCGAGGTGTGGGTGCTGCGCTTCCTCGGCGCCCACGACAGCGGCCGGGTCATGAACCGGCTGACCTACGACAACCAGGTCCACGGCGGCATCGTCCAGGGGGTCGGCTTCGCCCTCACCGAGGAGCGCGTGCTCGACCGGCAGCAGACCGGCAAGCTCCTGAGCCGCAGCCTGCACGACTACAAGCTGCCGACCGTGCTCGACAGCCCGCGCGAGATCGCGAGCCTGCCGGTCGACCCGCACGACCGGGAGGCCAACACGGTCGGCGCCAAGGGCCTGGGCGAGCCGGTCACCATCCCGACCGCGGCGGCGGTGGCCAACGCCATCTGCCACGCCACCGGGGTGCGCCCGACCTCGACCCCGATCACCCCCGGGCGGCTGCTCGAGGCGCTCGCGGCGGCGCGGAAGGAGGACTGATGCTGCCCCGCTTCGAGCTCCTCAGCCCCACCTCCTTGGCCGACGCCGTGCGGGCCGCCGCCGCCCCCGGCGCGCGGGTCCACGCCGGCGGCACCGACCTGCTCGGCTGCCTGCGCGACGGCGTCCTGACCGCCCCGGTCCTGGTCAGCCTGCGCCGGGTGGACAACCTGCGCGGCATCGGCGCGACCGCCGACGGCGGCCTCGCCGTCGGCGCCACGACCACCCTGGCCGAAGTCGCCGCCGACCCACGCGTCCGCTCCGCCTACCCCGCCCTGGCCGAGGCCGCGGCGGCGGTCGGCAGCCCGCAGCTGCGGAACCAGGGCACCCTCGGCGGCAACCTGTGCCAGAAGTCGCGCTGCTGGTACTACCGCGGCGACTTCCCGTGCCTGCGCAAGGGCGGCGACGAGTGCTTCGCGGCGCACGGCGAGAACCAGCACCACGCCATCCTCGGCGGCGACCGCTGCTTCCACGTCCACCCCTCGGACACCGCGCCGGCCCTGGTGGCCCTGGGCGCGGTCGCCCGCCTGACGGGGCCGGCGGGCGGGCGCTCGCTCAGCCTGGAGAGCCTGCTCGTGCCGCCGGCCGAGGACCCGACCCGCGAGACCCGCCTCGAGCCGGGCGAGATCCTGACCGCGGTCACGCTGCCACGGCCCGAGCCGGGGTGGCGCAGCTCCTACCGCAAGGTCCGCGGCCGCCGGGCCTGGGACTTCGCCCTCGCCGGGGTGGCCCTGGCCCTGCGCCTCGACGGCGAGGCGGTGGCCGCGGCGCGGGTGGTCCTGGCGGGCGTCGCGGCCGTGCCCCACCGCGCCCGCGCCGCCGAG